>CAZNFZ010000059.1:0-3818 GCA_964572665.1 uncultured Methanosarcinales archaeon | reverse complement strand
ACTTGAGCTATCTATAACAGCTATTGTCGTCCTCATTATCGCAATCACCGTTCTCGGACTCGGCATCGGCTTCATCAAAAAACAATTTGGAGCAGGAACGCAGCTCGTTGAAAAAGAAATTTCAAACATCAAAGAACAACTTAAAGAGCAAGTTAGAACCGGCGGAGAACTATTAGTTTTCTCAGTTCCAGAACAAGTTTCAATCGGCAAACCACAGGGAGTGGTTATTGGCGTACGCAACACGGCACAAAACGTTGACGGCGATAAAATATGTTTCAGAGTGGAAGTAGATTGCATCAAACCATTCACGCCAAACGCGCCCTGCGTAAGCGACCAGCCAGGCCCACCATTCGAAGTAGTGGCAGTCGGCGGCTATGACACGGCAAACAACGACTTCGTAGCTGGAAACCACAACTGGTTCAAAAGCATACTCGGACAATTCGACTTGAAAAACTTTGAAGGAGACGTCTATGACGCCACACTTCTAGTCAGAGGCATCAAGCCGGACTCATACCAAATGGAAATCAATGTTTACAAAGAACCGAATGACAAAGCATGCAAAGACCAGGGCTTCGCTGACCCGGCAAGAGAATTGTATGCCAGCAAGTCATTCATACTGAACGTGGTGTAAAAAATGGCAAAAAGAAGATTAGCTTCACACGAAGAATTTGAAATAATGAAGATAGTACTTGACAAATTTTTATGGATAGGCGCTGCCCTGATGTTCTGGGGAATTTTCAAAAGTATCTCAGACAGCTTCGCAGAAGGATTCTGGTACATTTTGGCAGGAGCATTAGTCATGCTCGTGTTTGCCTGGATAGTCATCAAAGAATTTGAAGCGATGCGCTGAGAAATGTTTATAAAGCGCTATAACAGGGAAGTTCTAAAATGAGGTCAACACGGTTTTTCTTTATTCTGAGTATTGTGCTACTTATACTGCTTGCTGGCTGTGGAGGGGAATGCAAAACCGCAGCAGACTGCAAAGGCAAACTAGCAAGCGCATTCGCACCCGCGTGCACAGACAAAAAATGCGTATACAACCCGATTCCTAATGTTTGCGGCAATAACGCCTGTGAAAAAGAAGAAGACAAAGGAAATTGTGAAGTTGATTGCGGAACGTGCAAAGGACAAGTACAAGGCACCAAATACCTGGTCTACAATAAAGTTGGCGACAAATGCCTTGAAGATGTAACCGCATCAACCATTAAACCAATTTACACTTCAGCGGACATTCCCAGCGGTGGCGACAAGTTCAAAATAGACACAATATACGGCCAGCCATTTAACCTGAAACGAGACACATTCGGCGTTACGATAACACTCACGGAACAAGGCAAAGACAACCGAGACGAGCACATTATCAGCGCAGAATTAACCGCAACAACAAAAGACAAAAGGCAAATAACACTTTCACGACAAGAAGTTGACAAATACTTATGGACAACAGGCAGTGCTGTTAAAGAAGACATTGCCCTTGACTTCCCAACTGCAGAATTAGAGGGAGAACTCACAAACGTCATTCTAAAAGTACAATATGAGTATTCATACGTGCAAGCAGGCAAGAAAACACAAAAGCAAGGCGTACTTCAGAATAGATACAAAGAAACCTTTGTGTTTGTCAAGCCAAGCTCAACATACCCGTGCCCGAACTGCAATGATAACAACCCAGGCACACGAGATTACTGCAGTCCACAGACAAATAATTTCTGCAAACACGAACCCATTCCAAACACGTGCGGCAACAGCAAATGTGATGGTGCAGAAAATAAATGCACCTGCCAGCAAGATTGCGGCGTTTGTGCTGGCAGTGCAGGAGCATTCCTGGAATTTACCTGCCAAGGCACTAATTGCGCTACACAACTGAAATCAGGCGCAACACAACAGCCCAGCATATTCTTTGATGACAGAAGCTTAGGACCAGTGCAACTGAACAACAACTACAAATTCAAAAATCCATTTAACATCAAGACGGACGCGTTTGACCTTAGCTTCAAAATTTACCGCATAGATCCTGCAGTTTCAGGCCTGAAAATAGATACTGTTAGGATTTTAGAAGGACAAGAACAAATTGCAGAAGTACCGGTAGACAAAGAACTCAGCGACAAAATAACGACGGTAACAGTACAAATACCTTCTATTGTCGAGCCAGAAGAAGAGCACAACCTGCTCTTAGCAGTCTGGTACACCTACACACAAAGCGGGCAGGAAAAACAGGGCAGCTATCAGAAGCCACTCGGCAAGATAACCCTGATAAACCCAGGATGATGCACAAACGCGGTTTTGAAATGAGCATCGGGCTTATAGTACTGCTCATCCTTTCGATTATTATCTTCTCATTTTCAATATATTTACTATTCAAATGGTTTGGCTCAGCTGAAGAGCTCAAAGCGGAAATAGACAAATCAACACATGATCAGATAATCAACGCTTTAAAATCAGGAAACCAATTAGTAGCAATACCGCTCGCGATACAAGACGTGAAAAGAGGAAACTTTGTAACTTTTGGCGTTGGTGTACGCAATGTCGTCTCAGAAAAACAATTCAGCATGTCAACAACATTCTCAGGAGCGTACCTGCCAAACGGAAATGTCATCTGCCGCGCTGGAGAATCGTGCGCCACTTACATTGAAGAGCACTGGCTAGGCAGCTTCGCAACAACACCAACATTTTCATTAAAGAAAAACGAGGAAAAAATCATTAAACTACTTGTCAAATCAGATTTGAATGTTGATACGAGCATAATGACGTCAAAAGGAGACTACACTTTCAACGTGTGCGTTTACGAAACGCCAATGCCGTCAGGACCGTGCAACGCAGGACAATTCAGAAACAACCCAGGCGTTTTCTATACAGGAAAAATATATCAGGTAACGGTAAAAGTAGTTTAACACATCCGTCCTTTATGCACAACAGGACGGTCTTTGAATTTCTTTCTCAGATAAAGCATATCAGCTGATGCTTTGAGAACAGTCTCCTGGTCTTTAGTTACGTTTCTTAATTGCAATAACCTTCTGACAACAGTCGCATAACTGTCACGCTTTGTTAACTTTTCAAGAATTGCACGGCGCTGTGATTGCGGCAAGGACTTACTCCAGCCGCCCATCTTGCCGGACTCAAAATGAGCCCACTTGCGGGCGTACTTCTTCATCTAAACGTGCCAACCATAATGCCCTTAACATTCTCGTAAGGAATTAACCACGGGTCAGTATCAGAATTCGCAACGCCTTTTGTCTGATAATACGTCTTGCCGTCCTGCTCTATGACGCTGGCAACCATGTGCAAGACTGTGCCGTCAATAGAAGGCTCGTAAAAGGAGATTACGTCACCCTTATGAATGTCATCAGGCGATTCAGGTGCCTTTTCAAACACAACAGAATCGTGCGTTATCAAAGGCGCCATTGAATCAGAACTCACTTTCGCGTATTTCAAGCCCGGATAGTCAATCTGAACGCTATCAGGGTATACTTTGTATGAGTCAAAAGGAATCCGCTGCGTGCTCTCCACTGTTGCGTCAGTTGTGGCTAAACGCGTCCCTGCAGAGAGAGGCACGTGCAGCGAGAAACCTAAGATAAAGAATACTATGGCTATTCCCACCCCTTTAATCATATTAATTAACCCCACTCCAGTCAATACATTTTCGTCTTAAAAAGATTCATCGTCACCACTGAGTGAACTGATGGCAAATGGTGTACCAGTATACAAAAAAGTAACCTTTTTATAGTAGCTTTACTCTGAAATTTTAAAAGAGAGTGATTGAGTGAAGGCAACAAACCTACTGATACTATTATTGCTTGCGACAGCTGTTTATGCAGCAAATG
>CAZNFZ010000058.1:0-5109 GCA_964572665.1 uncultured Methanosarcinales archaeon | reverse complement strand
GAAGAACTGAAAAAGTTCCGGCAGTCACCAGACTTTGATAAGATGAAAACCATTCTAAGAAAGCACGAATTGATTAAATAAATCTGGCGAATTCTTTTTCAAACTGCTGGGCAATCTGCGGATCGCGGATAATTACTATGTTTTCGTCGTTTTTCTCATTCGCATTTCTGGATGGATTATAACTTCCTGTAATTACTGTGTTGCTATCGATGATGAAGACTTTATGGTGGACTTTTGCGATTGTTGAGACATCCTTCAGCTTTTCGTATTCACTATATTCATTCTTTCTAGGATCAAATACGCCTTTGACATCAAGATTATGTTTCTTATCAGATAACAGGCTGCCGATTTTATCGTCCGTAAAGGAGTATGCCATGAAATGGATTGACTTCTGAGCAGTTTTCAACACATCCAGCACGTGCTTTTGACAGTCATCTTCAGGGCAGAAGTACGATTCCAATAATTGACCGTTAAACTTCACACGTCCAGGATGCGAACTGCCACCGTGGAACGTTCCATCAGACAGTTCATCAAACTCTGCCTGATATGCCCGTGCAAGCGTTCTGCTGTGAATTAAGACAACATTATTTGGGATCGTCATTTCCTGGGATGGATTCCAAGAGCCAGTCCATACAAAGTCGTCAGCGACGCAGAATTTGTTATGCATCAGTCCATTGCCTTTTTCTGACACTGCACCGGAAACAGGGTGCTCTTCGTCAGTAACTAGCAGCCCGTTTTTTTGTTTTAATTCGTTCAGAAATGCTTTATTTGAATTATACATGGCGCACGCAACAGAATGTGCAGAAGCGGTCTTCTGGGCGAATAGTTGAGTGCAGTCAGTTTTGTCGCAAAAGAAAGCCTCTATTGTGCCGTTTTCCTCCGGGATTTGGGCAATGCAGCCAGCCAATATGAGGCACAGCAATGCATATTTCATTTATAAACCCCCTATCTTGGCCTTTATAAAGCACCCGTCAATGACTGCTTTGTTATTACTCTTAAGTAGTCGAAAAGCGAAAAGTTTAAATATTGGTTATACTATATGAGAGTAGTAACAGGGGGTGTAAGGGGCGATAAGCATTCTTGCACTTCATTTTACGATCACCTCTTTTTCCCTCGCAGGCGTCGTTTACTCGGCGCTTGCAGGGTTTGAAACTCACCATCAGATGAAAGTCTCTTTTTTGACATTTGGCGCGCAATAATCCAGATAAATAAACCGCCAACAGCCAAACCAGTGATAAATGCAAAGAACACTGGAGGCAGTTTTAGTATATGCACCTGCTTTGAAGACATGGGCTTTTTAGGCTCAAAATAAATGTCCAAGTTTGACAATTCCAATGAATACTCTGCAAACAGCATTGCAGAAACACGGTCAAAGTCTCTCAATGAATTGGCATATTCATAATAACTGTATGCAATGATCGGGAAAACGTTCTTGCGCTGCGCTTTCATCAATACCTGTTTTGCAATTTGCAGTTTCAGGTCAATAACTTCATTGAAATGCTGCTCCTCAACACCCATCAAGCTAAGCAATACATTAGCTTCTGACTTGGCTTTTGACGCCGTGTACAAGCACATGATGTACTTTTCAGCATTCAGCAACCCATACGCCTTGTCAATATCGCCCCTGGTGGCGTCCAGCGCTTCAGGAAGCACACTCTTGACGTAATTATAACGCTCTTCTGCTTCGGAAATCTTCGCAGCACAGCTTGCTTGTAAGGCAGCCTTGTCAATGACAACTAATTTATCCTGGCCATTAAAGAAACGCGACCATGTGGCGCCTGAAAACAAGCGCTCTTCTGCAAACCCAACATTGCCTGCACTATCTGTCTTGTTATTCTTCAAGTCAGCTGAAACAACAGACAACAAATCCTTTGCTTCATCAATGCGCTCCATTACCGCCATGAATGTCTGCAAATCAGTTAATGTGGTAATGTTTCTTGTTTCAACATCCTTCTTCAGCTCGTCAGCATCAATAGCCAATTGTGCGATTTTCTTTTCAAGCTCTGCCTTTGTAAAATTCTGCTCCTTATACCACTCGTTCTGATATTCAACATTTGCCCTAAAACAGAATGATGCCGCAGCATAATACGCGCTCCTTTGCTGCTCAATTATTGCACGCTGAGTGAAATTCTTAGCTTGTGTCAAGTTCTCCTTTAATGGCTTTGAGAAATATGCATCACTGCGTTTGCACAAGTCATCAGCCACGTCTTTCATTATGTGCTGATACCTGTCTTCAATCCGCAAATCCTCATTTGAAACTTGCTGAGGAATTCCAAGCACCTGCTCCAATACCTCGCCTAATGTGGCGACTTCCATAACGGTTAAATTCAGATCTTTGCCAAACTCGACCAAATCAGTGGTCTTATTGTCTTCTTTCAGATCTTTTGTTCCCTTAGGAAGCAAAACGATTTTGATTCCATTTCCGTTAGCTGCTTCTACTTTGTACTTCAGGCCACCAACAGGCCCAATCATTCCTCCGCTGTTAATAGTGCCAGTCATGGCAACATCCTTTGGCAGAGTTTTGTTGAGCAGCAATGCAGCCGTCAATAAAGCAGCAGCACCCCCTGCGCTTGGGCCGCCAACAATACCCGGCATTGCTTGAATACTAAACAAGAAATCATATTTCGAACAATCTACATCAAGATAATTGCAAGTAATCTGCTGGGCAAACCTTAAAGAAGCCTGCGTTGTTACTTTAGTCATCGGGAATGTCTGCAAGAACACACGCTCACTGCCCGGACGCAACTCAAGCTCTAGCGCAGCAACACTTCCCGTTTTGGTCGTACCATTCTCGACCAACGCTAATAGTGTAATGCTGCCTTTTGAAATAATATCTTGAGCGCTCACTGTAGCGCATACCAACAAGAATAGAATCACCCATTTCATACTGTCACATCACCAAATGACTGTTTATGAATCTTTTGATTGCGGAGCCGAATCTTTTTCGGGCTTGGCCGTATTCTGATTGAGACCTGGAATTCTTTCAATATTCCTGCATTTCGGGAAACGATTGCAGGCAAGGAATGCACCATACACACTCTTGCGCACAATCATCTTTCCCTCAGTACACTTCTTGCAAGGCTTTTCGGCAATACCGGCAGGAACTGCCTTGCTTGGGCAGTCAACATTAATGCAGACCTCCTGAGGCCTTTTTGCCCTTCTTATCATCTTAACTATAGGGAATTTGCAATGCTGGCAGATGTTAGCAGTAACTTCAACAAGACCAGTGGCAGGCAATTTGAATGTAGTCTTGCAATCAGGATATTTGTCGCAGGCAATAAACCTGCCAAACTTGCCCGTGCGCAGGATAAGATGACCCGGCTGGCAATTTGGACACTTGCCCACTGTTGTCATTGCAGCCCTTGTTTCGGTAAAGGTTTTCTTCAATTCCTCCCCAACCAGCTTTTCCTTTGACTTGAATTCAGCCAGCAAATCAGTCAAAACATGCTTTGCCTCATCTAAAATTTCATCACGATGCTTTTTGTCTTCCCTGATTAATTCCATATCCTCTTCAAAATGGCGGGTAAGCTCTTCATCAAGAATTTTTGGCGCGTATTTCTCAAGAATAGTTATGATTTCCATGCCCAATTCAGTAACGGTAATAGCCTCGCCCTGAACGTAATTTCTCTTTCGCAAGGTTTCAACAATCTCAGCACGCGTTGCCTTTGTTCCCAAGTTGCGCTTTTCCAACTCACGAATCAGAGAAGCGGGCGTATAACGCTTTGGCGGCTTTGTCTCATCAGCATGCTGGATGATATCTTTTACCGAAAGCTCTTCACCATCCTTCATTGCCGGAAGCTCTTCCTCTTCCAGCTTGACATACGGCATGTAAAATACGTGCCAGTTTGGAGCAACAGTTCTCGTGCCCTTTGCTATAAACAATTCCTTGTTAACGTCAACCTTTGCAATAACCGTTTCCCTGACGGCAGCTTCCCCAAATGTCGAAAAGAAACGCTTAACGATAATGTCATACACTTTGGCATTCCTTGCTTCAAGCCCTTTCGGAGCAATGCCTGTAGGATACAACGCTGGGTGAGCAGGGTCTGTTTTCTTGCCGTTATTAGGCTCAAGCTTTGATTTTTGCAAGAGCATTCCTGCCAATTCTTTGTATTCAGGTTGCTTTTGCAAGTCCTTGAGAATCTTTTGATAGCCAATACTTGGAGGCAATTGCTGCGAGCTCGTACGCGGATAAGAAATCCAACCATTTGTGTACAAGTCCTGCGCGATTTTCAAAGTAACAGTCGGGTTAATACCAAAACAGCGGTATGATTCTGTCTGCAAACTTGTCAGGTCAAAAGGCACTGGCGGGTTTTGCTTGAACTGGCCCTTGGTAACTTCCTTGACAGTAGCCTTCTTCTTGCCCTTGACCTTGTCCATCACAGCATCTGCCTTGTCCTTTTCCCAGAACTTGTCAGCTTCATGCCAGGCAATAAGACTGCCAGTCTTTGCTTTTGCCTGCAATTCAATCATCCAATACGGCGTTGATTTGAACGCTTTGATTTCACGCTCACGATCAGCCACAATTTTTAATGACGGACCCTGGACACGACCCGTGCTTAGAATTTTGAACATGCCGGCGTTTTTTATCGAGCTTGTCAGCGCTCTAGACAAGTTGATGCCGTAAAAATAATCAAGAAAGTGACGTGTTTCACCAGCTTCTGCTTGACGCCAATCAAGATGCTCAGAAGCTTTATTGTACGATTCAATCAACTCTTCTTTTGTCAAAGTTGAAAATTTCATACGCTTTGCATCATTCCTGTTGCATGCATACCTGACAATGTTCAGGCCGATAACTTCGCCTTCAACATCGTAGTCAGTTGCCACCGTAATAGACTTGGCATCCTTTGCCAATTTCTTAATTGCTTCAAGATAACCTTTTGTAAACTCAGAACCCTTAGAAATCTCGTATGTCGGCACCCATTCAATGTCAAACACCGGATACGCAAAGCCCTTTGACTTCTTCTTTTCAGCAAGACCAAACAAGTGGCCAACAGCACAGCCAACAACAATATCCTTCTTGTTGTGAGTAATGAGATAGTATGGAATTCCCTTAATGTCCTTCTTTATCGGCTTTCCACCTTCCGACAACGCCTCAGCCACTTTCTTACT
>CAZNFZ010000057.1:0-18460 GCA_964572665.1 uncultured Methanosarcinales archaeon | reverse complement strand
CCCTTAATCGTTGCCTGCGCGCCAACATAATACCCACGCTTGTTCAACATGCCAGCAGAACGCGCAACAGTACTGGAAGGCCCATCAGCGCCAATCAAAATGTCAAACTCCACTGAATCTTTGCCGTCAAAGAACGCCTTATTGCCCTCAAAGCCAGTAAAACGATGACTGGTACGCACTTCTGCCCCTGCAGCAACAGCTTTCTGGACTAACCACGGGTCAAACTTGTCACGGCAAAGAATATGCTCGTGCAACGGCACGTCAATAATTGAAATGGGACCGTGAATTCTAACGCTCTGCAGCTCATTAATCAAATAATCATCACTTGGCTCAACAAGGTCAAATAACGCCTTTGTAACAATACCAGTACACTGAACAGGCTTGCCTACAACAGCGTGCTCTTCAAACAACACGACCTTCTTTCCAGCTTCAGCAAGCTTCCAGGCAGCATACGCGCCCGCAGGACCAGCCCCAATAACCGCTATCATAGCAATAGCTGTAAGGCATCAACTTAAAAGAATTTCTAAAAAATTACGCATTACGGCGCGAACGCCAGTAGATAATGCCTGCAATAATCAATAAAAGCAAAAGCCACCAAGGCCACATAGAATTGAAGAATGGATTGCAGGCATTGCCGTTATTTGACGAAGCTCTTCCTGTCGGACCACTGTTATCCGATTCAGTGTTTGTAGGTGTTGGAGTGGCTTGATTATTTCCATCACCAAACTTACCAACTCCTGGAGAATTCTGAGACGGCAATATACACCTGCCAACACTTGCGTCCATAACATATGGTGAGATGCAACTCATTAACTCGCAGTTTTTAGCACAATCAGGATGCTGCGGCTGAGCACAACACTGAACGCGTGCAATGATTGCTTTCTGGCAACAGTGCCACCTGCCAAAGTTCACAACAGGGTCACAGCAATTACCTTGACCACCGCCGCCACCACCAGACGAACCACCGCACGGCTGCATCACAATACCAACTAACTCTGAAGGTGAAGTAAAGGTCACTCCATCAACTTTTGTACTGAATGAAATACTTAACGCACCGCTCTGACCACACGGCTGGCGATGCGTACACTTGTAACGCAGTTCGCCATCATCACCATAACTGTAACCGTAACCGTAACCATAGCCGTAACCGTAATTGTCAAAGAATCCGTTGGCATTAAAGTGACCAAAAATGGATGACGACTTTTTAAGAACCTGACAAGATACACTTGGACACAAAGCACCGCCAATAGGATTTGCATCGCTATCAAACTCACAACTATTACCATTAATAATAACCGTGAAGCCGCCCGGAAGCAACTCACCCGGACCAATGTCAAAATTAAGATTAAACGAGACTGAACCTGGACCACTTGATACTCCATCAATTGACAAAACCAACGCGACAGCCGGCCCAATCAAGAAAACAATGCCAATTATGGCAACAGTTAACAGAATACTAATACCGTACTTCTTCAATGCACCTTTATTAGACATACTTTAATCAGCCCTTTTAGCAGTATTATGAACTATTCCTTTTTAAATTTATGGTTTGATATTCTGTATACGGCTGTTCTCTATAGTCGTCTCGCGAAATCTTTAATAAGAGCTGCACGTGAGCAAAAATGGGGTATTTATGCAACTTTTTGTAATGATTCCTGCGCACAATGAAGAATCTACTATCGCGCACGTTATACAAACAATTCCCAGTGAGATTCCTGGCGTTGACAAGATAACTGCAGTAGTCATAGATGACGGCAGCATAGATAGGACTGCGCAGCGCGCCAAAGAATCAGGAGCATCTGTTGTTTCTCACCATATAAAACAGGGGCTGGCGCAGACATTCCAACACGGACTTAACTTCTGCCTGAAACACGGCGCAGATATAATAGTCAATATAGATGGCGATGGGCAATATGACAGCACAGAGATTTCGAAAGTCATCAAACCAATAGTAGAAAAATGGGCAGATGTTGTGCTTACGAACAGAAACGTTCTTTCTATTGACCATATGCCGTTCGGCAAGAAATACGGCAACATTGCTGCTACTGCAGTCACAAGACACGTATCAGGATATCCCGTCCGCGATGCACAATCAGGATTCAGGGCATTCTCACGTGAAGCTGCATTGAGAATGAATGTCAGAAGCAGCTACACATACGTGCAGGAGACAATAATACAGGCAGTTGACAAACGCTTGCGCATAACACAGACAAACTGCACGTTTAGAAAGAGAACTGGCGGCGGCTCACGCCTGATTTCAAACATCTGGAATTATGCGAAACGCGCAGGAAGCATGCTCATCAGAAGCTACGTACGATACAAACCACTAAAAGTATTCCTAATGTCAGGAGTTATAGTCAGCCTGCCAGGACTATTCTTCGCACTCAGATATCTCGTGTTCTGGATCAACGGAGAACAAGGCGCACATATTCAGTCACTAATAGCAGCAGCAATACTTCTCATCGTAGGATTCCAAATCATCATGCTTGCATTGCTCGCAGACACTATAGATGCAAACAGATCAAGCTCCGAAGAAATTCTCTATAGAATGAAAAAGATGGAATTCAAATGAAAACATCACCGTACGCGCGTCTGAAGTCACAAGTTTTAAAACAAACACGCTAAACTTGAAAGTAATGCGCTTTTGCAACATACCACACACATCAATTTTGCATTTCATCCAGAAATACAAGCTTGCCATCTTGGCAGTTCTTTTCTTTTTTATCTATTCGCTGCCTGCATTCTGGCCTGAAGCACATAACGGTGCTGATGTCGGCGTAAACGTTTATTTCACACGACTTTACGCAGAAACAAACAAGATCGCCTATGAAGATCCTTTGAATGAATTAACCGCGTGGGGAGCGCACGACCGAAATGCACGCTCTATACAAAATATGGTGATTCCGCACAATTTTATCGGGATTATAATAATCACAGGCTTTTTCGTACGCATTATTCCAAACATTCTCTTTTTTATTGTTCCGCTGTTCGGTGTTTTGCTTGTACTTACAACCTACGCCTTATTGAAAGATTTGTTCGGAGAATCATTCGCCAATACGAGTGCAATCGTGCTTTTTGTATTTGCACCAGTGTGGAGATACAGCTCAATTTTTGTCAGCAACCTTCCCTCGGTAACCTTTTTCATTGCAGGAATTTATTTCTTCAACAAAACACTGGCTCACAAAGAAAAGTATGGCTATGCTGCTCTGTGCGGCCTGTTCTGGGGAGCCAGCGCTCTCATTCGTTATACTGATATTATTTTCATCAGCGTTACAATGTTAATAACTATGCTCATTCATTACAAAACGTTCTTCAAAAAAGAAGTACTCGCCAAGATTGCAATTATTGCTCTCATCGCGGCAGTAATCACCCTGCCTCTACTCATATACCAGAAACAATTTTTCGATAACCCCCTTACAGTCGCCATGTTTCCAAATGTTGGCTCTCAATATTCACCGTTCACACAAAATTTGATAAAACTTCGCACCTATCTCCTGCCGAACGCCAGACAGCCAGACATCATGACTAGCACAATACCCAGATATCTCGTTCAATTATTCTTCCCGCTCATCAGTTTTTCACTTGCAGGTCTGTATCTCGCGTGGAAACACCCCGCACGCCAAAAACACAAAGAACTATGCACATTCCTCCTGATTTACATTATTTACCTAATAATATTTTTCTCAAACGGCAAGTATCACGGCTATGCGTTTTCCATTCCCTCAATTGCAGCAAGTTATGTTCGCTACTGGATATTTTGGTATATTATCGCTTTGATCGCGGCGATCTATGCTATCACACGTATCCCGTCGCGCATTATCAGAATTTCACTCATGAGCGTGCTTATTGCATCAAATATATATGTCTCAGTTTCGGATAATACAGACGGCATCATAGGTATTTACCGATCAACAAAAATGCAACAAGCATATGAGGCAGACATCATTGCGCGCACCGAACTCACTGCAGTTATTTTTTCCGTCGACCCCGACAACAGCGTTTTCCCAGACCGCTCCATCGTGTCATATCCGAATGCTCCTCAGTTTAGATTTTCTCCGAGCACCATGGCCGCCCTCATGTGTAATGTCATAAATGAACACTTGCCAGTTTACCTTATCAGGGGAAAAGGTGTATTCACCTATCATTCGTCTAAGCGGCTTGATAGCCCGCTCGAAAGCATTTGCCAGCACCGGTTTGTTAAAATAAGCGATACAGGAGGCGGAATGTACAAAGCCGTGCCCACATGAAAAAAATAATTGCCTCACTACTCGCGCTTGCAGCACTCATAGCTGTCATCTCACTCTCCAAATACACCCTTATTGAATCGGCACAACTCGTCATCGGCAGCGTATTCTTCATTTTTGTGCCTGCGTACGCACTCACATCATTCATTCCAGATATGGAGCCGCTTGCCAAGATTGTCACTGGCATCCTGTTTACGCTTGCACT
Organism: uncultured Methanosarcinales archaeon; assembly: GCA_964572665.1. GTDB lineage: Archaea > Nanobdellota > Nanobdellia > Woesearchaeales > ARS49 > CABMGU01. The sequence continues at coordinate 14,011 of CAZNFZ010000057.1, read as the reverse complement.
TTTCCCAATCATCAGCTTCTGGCTCTCATTTATCAACAAACAGATAACACCAATACTTTATGCAGTTATTATTATCATACTCTGCATTGCTGCGTACTGGAAAAACCAGCATGCTTTACGCACTCGAGAAATATCTGAAACCGCCAGAGATAAATTCTAAACACAACACGCTATGATTTGTCGCCGCCGTTCAATAGACAGCGAGAAAATAATTTTCACTGCTCTAAAAAACGGCACATAGCGAAAGAACATAAATTCTTCGAAATCGTTATCAGACGGTTTGCTCGCCAGGCACCAAAAGCAGCGCAACCAGCAGCGCCACGCAAACCAAAGAATACCACCACGTAAAAGGCGGCACTCCCGTATTCCAATACCACGCAGTGAGGCATATGCTAAGCGTAACAATCGCGCAATTGAAAAAAGAAGGTTTTGCGGCGGTCCTGAATTTTAACAATCCTTGAACGGCTTGATAGATGAAAAGCAAAACCATCATTCCGGCAATAACTGCAGCAGTCACTAAAAGATAACGTGACACAATCGTCAAATAGAACATACTTATATTCCTGAACATAAATGCTATCCCTGCAGCAGCCAGCACACACGCCAGAGAAACTGCCAGATGAATGAATGATTCGAGAGAAAAATGCAGCTTCATGTGTGCACGTATTCATCATTGCTTTTTATTTCTTTCTCTGCAGCAGCATTTGATACACTTTCTCAGTGAGCAAGGAGGTTTTCTCCCACGAAAACTTTTTAGCCTGCCGCAATCCTTTTTTTGCCAATTCCATGCGCATTTTAACTGCTGCACGCATGGCGCGGGATATGCACTTGATGTGATACGGATTAACGTACAACACTGAATTACCGCCCACTTCAGGAATGCTTGATGTGCAGCTGGCAATCACCAGACAGCCGCAACTCATAGCTTCAATTACTGGAAGACCAAAACCCTCATACAATGATACGAACACCAACGCTGTTGCTCCAGCATACAATGATGGCATGTGCTCGTTTGGAACGTTTGATAGCACGTGAACATTTTTCATACGCGCAATCTTGTTAAAAAGCGCCGTGTCTTTCCAGCCGCGGCTACCGACAAGTATCAAATGTTGAGGCACTCCTGACAGCACATATGCGTCAAGCAGACGTTCAAGATTTTTTCTCGGCTCGAACGTACCAACACATAGAAAATATGGATAGCTAACATTGTATTCGTTTTTTACATGAACCGTTTCCGCTTTTAGCGGCACGGTGTATGACGATGCCAATGGCGTAACATGGACTTTATTTTCCGGAATACGAAGTATGCTGCAGATATCCTGTTTCGAATTATTGCTAATGGTTATAATTGCATCCGCGTTTTTCAGCGACGGTTTCATGAATGCTCTGTACAACAACCTGTTCACCAGCGTCCTTGTTTCTGGAAGCTTTAACGGAATTACATCGAATACTGTCTGCACTGTTTTCTGCCGCATTGGGAATATGAATGCACCAAGCGTGGATGGGTGATGGATTATGTCAACATTTAGATTTCGCATAAAAATATTGACGTACAGACGGAGCATGCCGCGAGAATGGAAAAAACGCGGCACAATAATTTCCCGGGTGCCTTGATATACGGCATCATTTGATTTTCTGAGATGAATAACTGTTAGTTCATGACGCTTCTTCAGTTCCATGATAAGATGACGGGTATATTGACTGATACCGGCAACATTTCTGTCAAGCACATCAGCAATAATAGCTATTTTCATGACTTCCAAACCCGAAATCCTTTGAAATAACTGATAATAAGCAGCATGGCAATCTGATATGCTTGTGCAATAAATGTTGCAATCGCCGCTCCCATGGGGCCGATTTTTGAAATCATCACGTAATTCAATCCGATATTCAGAAGCAGCGCCATAAAAAGAACTCGGACATAGAGCGACTGCATACGAGTTACTGAAAAAAAGTATGACATGAAAAAAAGCACTGTTCCAGTCATAAAGCAGGCGCCGAGAATCTGCAATACTGGTCCGCTAGGAATAAAACGCTCTCCAAACACGTAATACGCAACCGGATTGGCGAAAATAATGAAGAACGAACCAATAACAAAGCCACTGCCCACCATAAGCCAAAAATAATGCTTGCAAAGAATCTCAAACTTTTTACGGTTCTCTTTGAACAAACGGGAAAGAGAGGCATATGCTGCACTGATTCCCAGCAGCGGCAGCACCTGAATGCCTGCGTAGACATTATATGCGGCAGCGTACACGCCAACAGCTGCCTCTCCTTTCATAAACGACAGCATAACCATGTCAACACGGTTGTAAACCGTTGCAACAATCGCTATCAATGCAAAAGGAATCATCTGAATGATGATGCTTTTCCAAAATCTGAACTGAAATCCAAAAAAAACACGCGTGAACTTCAGCTGCAACACTAGCATCGCTACGACAAATGAGACACCTGCACTGAAAATATAGGCATACATGATCTGGTTAACACTTCCTTTATTCCAAATAACAATTCCACACGTGACTGCCAGCAGAGCTGAATACAGCAGACGGACATATGCACGCACATGCAATTTTTCAAACGCCTGAAATACCGCGGAGCAATACTCAAAAAATGCCAAAAACATCAGGTGCACGCCTGCAAGCAGCACAAGCCACTTGATATGTATTGGTTTGTGCATAAAAAAAACCAGCAATGACAAAATCCCATAACACAGCACGGCAAGAATTGTTTTTATACTCAAAACATTGCTAGTATATTTGCGCATTAGTGAGGGATTCCCGGCAATTTCACGCACCAACAGACCGTTAAAACCAAGATCAAGCGCAAACTGGAAGAGCGCGCTGAACGCGAACGCAAACTGCAACTCACCATAGCCCATAGTGCCCAGATACCTGGCAAGAAAAATGACTAGCACTACGGTAAATGCTTTGGCAATGATTTCCGAAGTTAACAGAAACACAGTGTTTTTTAGCAACAACCGGTGCAGGTCGCTTTTAATACCAAAAAAATCAAGTATTTTCTGTAAAATTGGCATATCCACCCTCAATTTCGCAGACCACAAATTTATTTAAATACATATCTATACGGCAGACGCCATGTGGGAAATACGGACACTTTTTCGACAAGCCTTCTGGCAGCTATTTCCAATTTATCTGATATTAGTTACGCTGGCATCGCTCAGAGTATTTACCAGATATACGCTGCACTTTGAGATCTTTGCTCTCATCATTGCAGTCATTTTTGCCCTGCGTGAAGAAAAACCAAGACAAAATGTGACGCTACCAAAATGGCTTCTGCTTGTAGCGCTGATGCTTATTCTCGTCTTACGTTTTATCCCCTATTGGACCAGCGATATTCCTATCGGATATGACGCGTCATTTTACACGGCTGCCATCGACCAGTACGCAGAACTCCACGTCGAGGAATGGTTTGCCACGTGGTCGCCACCTGGACTGTTCACAGTGACTAACATGTTCAAATCAATCGGCGTCAGCACGCGCACACTAGTCTTGTACTTCTATATTATTTTGCAAATCTTCCTCGGAGCAGCGATTTATGTTTTTACCAAGACACTCTTTGACAGGAATTCAGCCATCCTCGCAACGTTCATCTATGGACTCTCCTATGCACAATTTATCGTTTTTCGCGCGATGTTTTTCAAGAACGTGCTCGCCCTAATTCTTCTGCTCACCGCGCTCACTTTTGTATGGAGAAAGCAGTATGTTCTTGGCAGCATCACCGCCATTGCCTTATGCGGCATCCATCAGCCGACATTTCTTGTCTTCGGACTTGTGTACGGCCTTTACGCGATTAATGTATTCTTAACAAAAGACAGGAAGCTCATCATAACTCACTTTGTTTCCGGCGCACTGATTCTTGCTCTCGGACTGCTGTATTATGTTAAGGAATTTGCTACGCTCATCGGAAATCAGGTTACGGCATTTACGACTGGCGTCGGTCCAGGCGCATTTATTGATCTGTTCAAATATGAGTTCTCAAGCCTAGGTTATCTGCCCCTCGCATTAATGGGATTCTTCATGCTGGTGAGAAACAGAAAATTCAACATGGTATTCACATGGTTCGTCATTTCTGCAACCATTGTGTACTTCAAGCTTGTCTTTTACAACCGGTTTGTTGTCTTCCTTGACATCATGTCCATTGTGCTTGCCGGATACGCACTCTCCATGTTGTTCTGTGAGCACAAAAAAACAACAATCCTGTTATCCGTGCTTATTTTTATTTCGATGGCGTCCATCGTTATCCCGGCAGCAATGAACACCAGTCCCCACATTCTTCCTGAAGAACTTGCATTCATAAGATCAATTCCGGAACACACCGAAAAAAATGCCTCCATCATCTCAAACATGGTGGAAGATGCGCCATTGCTGGAAGCATACAGTAACCGGACAATCATCGCCCCTGGCCTGTTTGGACACGGCAACTGGACGCTGACACAATGGACAAGGTATTGGACCGCAGATTCCTTTGAGCACATAACTGACCTGATGAACCAATATCCCCGCCCGCTGTACATATACCTTGGAGAAAAAACACAAAGAGGCGACACGGGCAAGTTCAACAACTCCTGCGTCGCCATCATAGACAAAGAAGACCGTATGGAGCTGCTGCGCTATGACTGTTAGAAGATGGATTGATGCATTCTGCTGCAGCGCACTTATCAGTCTCATACTTTTACGCCGTCTGCCAATACGGGAGGCGTTCTTGTTCGGAGCAGCGCTTTTCGCAATCTACCTGCCAGGCTACCTTGTCGTCCAACACATTGGCAGGCAGAAATACGAACGCGCGGAAGCGCATGTCCTAAATTTTGCCGTAGGCATAGCACTATCATCATTCGGCTGGCTTGCGGCCATGACGCTCGGCCTTCCGGTGAACGCGCTCACCTTCGCCACCATCGAACTGCTCATCTTATTTTTCATAGCAAACATCGTATGGCTCAGGAGCATAGCTGATGGACACTAAGAAATTCTATAATGATGCGTACCTGCTGCACAATCCCACACTGCACGAAGAAGATTCGCCGTGGAAGATTAAAAAGATTATTCCCTGCGTTGACAAGATCCTGCGGCTTAACAACAAAAAAACGCTGTCACTCCTAGACGTTGGTGGAGGCGCAGGACATATTTTGAAAGCAGTTGCTGGATATTTGCAAACGCGCGGAAGAAGCGTCACGCAACATGCTCTCGACCTTTCTAAAGAGATGCTCAGACATCAGAAAAAAACAAACCCGGCAGTAATAACGACTGCCGGAGATATCAGGAAGACTTCCTTTGCAAACAAACAATTTGATCTGGTTCTTATGATAGACGTACTCGAACACGTGCCGCAACCGGAAGAAGCTTTGAAAGAACTCAAACGCATTGCACACTACGTGATTTTCAAAGTGCCCCTTGAAGACAATTTCCATCTGAACGCAAAAAATATTATCACCTGCGGCAGAAGCAGGCAAAGGACAATCAATGCTATCGGACATATCAATGTTTACGATATTAGGACATTGAAACAGCAGATACGGAAACACTGCGGCACACTCCTGTATTCGCAATATACCAATGCGTTTGAATATTACCTGCATACACAACAGGGATTAAGAAAAAAAATTGCTTATCAAGCAGCACGCGCACTACACCACTTTTCTCCACCAGCTGCCGCACGCGTGTTCACCGATTTCGCACTCATCCTCGTGCGCTGCACGAAAAAAATCTGTTACATCAACCATTCTGGATACGGGCTGTTCAACAAGGCGTATGCAGGAATACATGCCTACGCTGGAGCTGAAACTGCGCTTTTCGAAGAGGCGACCGAACTTGCAAAAGACCGTGCCTTTGACGTCCACATGCTTGTCGAGGCAGATACGAACGAAGTTGAAAAATACGGCAGCATAACAGTCTGGACGATGCCGTGGAATTATGAGCAAAGCCACCGCACCATTGCACACTTTTTGACACGACCGCTTCCAGTAATTCGCTACCAACATACATTATGGGAAAAACTTCGGCAGATAGATGCTGATGTCTATGTCCACCGATCAGCATTTGCAGAAATCCGCTTCTCAGCAGCGTCATTCTGCAAAATTAACAATAAGAAATACGTCTACGTGGTTCCAGGAAAACCAAAGAGCTGGCTGCCTTTGCACAAACCGTTCTCATTCGCCCGACGAGTGGTCTGCGACCGGGCAAGCATGCAGCTGGCAGACTGCGTCGTTTGCCTTGCATACGACCAACTGCCACATCTTCCTCCGCGCGTCAGGAGAAAAGCTCGCGTCATTTATACTGGTAAAGAATTACGGAAAAAGAAAAAGTATCCGCGCACCTTTTTCCTTTTTGTAGGAAGGAATGCCATAATAAAAAGACCTGATTTATTTGTCAAACTTGCCAAAAAACTGCCCGAAGAACAGTTTGTGATGATATGCCGCTATGACAAACCAGTTCCAAAGAATGTCAAACTTCTGAAATTTGTCCCCCATGAGAAAATTGACGAATATTACTCACGCGCAATTGCACTCGTCTCAATGAGCACCGAAGAAGGATTTGGTAATGTGTATATCGAGGCGTGGCGTCAGGGCACGCCAGTGATTGCATTAACAACTGATATTGATGAGAACATATGCCGTCATCAGCTAGGATATCATTCGCAAACTTTTGAACAGTTGATAATTGATGCCAAAAAAATAAAAACAACCTGGAAACAATTGTCGAAAAACTGCTCCCGATACTTCAAAAAAAATCATGATATTACAAAACAAATAGAAAAATACAAATTGCTGCTAAAATAAACTTTCAAGTAGGTGCACATACTCATCCCAGCTGAACTTCTGCTTAAGCTTTTTCACGTTTTTGATGAATTCTGCACGCTTTTTTTCTTCATAAAACTTTACAATGGCATTTGCAAGTGCCTGCTCATTTCCCGGCTCAACCAGATAACCTGTTTTGCCATCAAACACCGTATCGGCAAGACCACCAACTTTAGTTGAAATAACAGGAGTATCGTGTGCGTACGCTACCTGGACAACAGCAGACTGTGTGCCGGACTCATAAGGCAGCACCGCAACATCAACCGCAGCAAAATACCTGCCAATGTCTTCATTAGGCACGTACCTGTCAACAATTTTTACATGTTCTGCAATGCCGAGTTCGTCAATAATTTTAAGATAAACATTCTTGTCTTCCCAGAACTCACCCACTATGAGAAGGTCTAGGTCAATTTTCTTCAGTATTAGCGGAAGCGCTTTGAGCAAATGGCGCAAACCTTTGTAAGGACGGACATATCCAAAGAAAAGCAGTGACTTGTCGCGCAATTTCAATTCGTCCTTAACAGATTTTCCCCCGCTGTTCAAAGTATATGCAGGCAAATATGCCTGCACGTGCTTTGCATCCGGCATAAATGCGAGCAAATCATTTGTCTCGCTTGCCGCATGTGTAATAAATCCGTTTGCGCGCTTGAAACAATATTTAGCCAATTGTTTCGCGAACATTCTAGGGGTGTGTGGAAAGACATTATGGCAAATGAAAATTAGTCTGGTGCCTTTTGGCAAAAATAGCTCTATTAATTTAAACAGAGGAAAAAGATAAGGATCAATCCAAGTAATAAGTACAACATCTGGCTTAATTTGACGGATTTTGGCTGCTGTTTTAATCCAGCTGAATGGATTTATTGAAATTGTCTTTTTATTCTCAACACCCATATCAACAATCTGCTTACTGCTGTCAATGACGCTGTTTCCCTTTAACAAAATTGAAGAAACAAAACCAGTATAAAGCCGTTCAAAACTGTAGACAGTCACGTGATGCTTATTGCCCAAACGCCTGCTCAGCTCAGTAGTATAATAGGAAATGCCCCCACGGCATGGAAATACTGGACCCACAACAGCCACTCGCATACCTGTGCGAGCGAGAGGTGAGTTATAAAAGATTATTGTCGTGAACTAGCGAAGTTTTTAAAAAGGGCTCTTTGTGATTGTACGGTATGGGTTTTAGGCAGTGGACGAGTCATGGAAAAGGGGAGATAGACGCTTCTAAATTTGCGAGACTGGGAAGAAATGTCATCTTTGAGGAAGGCGTAAAGGTATTTGCGCCAGAGACTGTCGAGATAGGAAATAACGTGTACTTTGGGCATAACGCGCAGATAAAAGGACACCCTGCTGGAAAGATGAAGATAGGAAATAACTGCTGGATAGGACCAAACTGCTTTCTACAATCCCCGGGGCACGTGGAAATTGGAGACCATGTGGGCATTGGGGCAAATGTAATAATAATAACTTCCCAGCATAACTTGAAATCACAGGAAGAAATCATCATCGACAAACCGCTTCTTTTGGAGAAAGTAATCATTGAGGACAATGTGGATATCGGAGCAGGAGCCATAATTCTTCCAGGCGTAAGAATAGGAAAAGGAAGCATGATCGGAGCAGGAAGCATAGTGACGAAGGATGTGCCACCAGGCGTTGTTTCTGCGGGAAACCCTTCACGCATTCTCAGGAAATTGCAATGATACGCGTGTGCTACGTAAACAGGAATGGACTTAACGTTCTCAACAGCAACCAAAACATTGGCGGAGGACAGCTTCAGAACCTGCGTGAAGCAGTAGAGCTTGCAAAAGACCCACTTTTTGATGTGCACATGCTTGTTGAAGGGGACAGAAAATACACATTCACACATGAGGGCGTCACTGTATCAGTAATTCCAAGAACAAACATTTTTACAGACCCTTTCAGGACATACAGCGCATTCAAAAAAATAGATGCTGATTTTTACATCTCACGCACTGTCACTAAACCCCAGATGATTTACGAGCCGCTGACCTGCAAGCTCATGCGGAAAATTTACTTATACAGGGAAATTGTTGATCCGAATTTCATATTAGAACAGCCGCTCATTGCTCGAAAACTGTACAAAGCGGGATTGCGGCTGGCAGATGCAGTTATTTCAAACGCTCACCACATAAAAGAAAAACTGACATCCATTACTACAAATCATGTGCTCAACATCAACGTTCCAATACTGATTATCAAACCCGTGCGAAGAAATAGAAAACACATAATCTGGGTAGGAAGAGCAGATGATTCACTCAAACGGCCAGAGCTGTTCCTCGAACTGGCAAAGCGCTTTCCTAAAGAAAAGTTTGTAATGCTTATAGCAGGAGAGTATACCGCACAACTTCCGTCAAATGTCACAGTCAAGTACAACGTCCACAACAAAGACATTGACCAGTACTACGCTGCCTCAAAAATGCTGGTGCAGACATCGCGCAGCGAAGGATTTGGCAATGTATATCTGGAGGCTTGGCGGAACAAAACGCCGGTTGTCAGCTTGACTGTAGACCCGGACGATGTGCTGAAAAGATACGGCACTGGCAAGCATTCAGTTACCTTTGAACAAATGGTTAAAGATGTCAATTTATTGCTGACCAACAAGAAAGAGTGGAAAAAATGCTCGGAAAATGGATACAAATATGTCCGCAAGAACCACGACATCAAGAAAATAATTGAACAATACAAGGAATTATTTCTTAAATCGCTCTAGATCTGATTCAACCATCATCTTAACTAACTGCTTGAAAGGTACTTCCGGCTTCCAGCCAAGCAACTTGTGCGCTTTTGAAGCATCTGCGACAGAAGGCGTTGTTTCAACTGGACGGAAGAATTCAGCGTCAACTTCTATAGAAAGCTTGCCATCGACATAACCTTTCTCGTCAACACCTGAGCCGCGCCACTCAACTTTTTTGCCAATAACAGCAAATGCTTCGTTCACAAAGTCACGCACGGTATGCTGTTCACCAGTGCCGATAACAAAGTCATCAGGAACTGAATGCTGCAAGACAAGCCACATTGCTTTAACGTAATCTCCTGCAAAACCCCAATCCTTGATTGTATTAAGGTTGCCGAGCTTTAGAATTAAATTTTCCCCTTTTGATATGCGAGCGACTCCATTGGTAATTTTCCTTGTTACGAAATCAACAGGTCTTCTTGAACTTTCGTGATTGTACAATATGCCGCACGCTGCAAAAATGCCTTCCTTTCTCGCCTGCTGAATGAATTTATGCGCTTCAACCTTAGATTCTGCATATTCACTGACAGGGTTAAAGGGCGTTTGTTCATTTTGAGGCCAAATATCAGTACCGCCAAACATCTCAGAAGAAGATGCCTGAAAGACTCTTGCTAAAGGTTTTAGTATTTTTACGGCGGCAACTATATTCTTAACGCCCTCGACATTGATGCCGTGCAAGTTTTTTGTTTTAGACGCTGAGACAACGTGAGAAATAGCAGCAAAATTATAGATTTCGTCAGGCATTGACTGCTTAATTGCGTTAAAAACATCCTGCGCACTGGAAAGATCGCCATCGATTAAGATAAGCTTGCTTTGAATATGCGCAATATTGGAAAGATTGTCGGACGGCTGTTTGAACCCATACACTTTGTAGTTTTTCTGCAACAAGAACTCTGCAAGATAACTGCCATCCTGCCCAGCAATTCCTGTAATTAACGCTATTGCACCCATAATTTCTCAATCAGAAAAAGAGTATAAAAACATATTGTCATTCAGAAGTTTTATATACGTTCCAAACAGAAACAATGTAAAATGAGGGGCGCAATAATAGCAATTCTGCTTTTGATTTTAGTCGAACCAATAGCTGCAGTAATCGTGATAGAAGGCGGAAATTGGGGAGCCAGACAGAGTTTCGAATCAAAGTTAACTGCAAAAAAATTTAAACTGACTATTGATCCTGGAAATTCTACATTTATGATCCGGCAAAGAAACGGAGCCCACAGCTCGCTTGACAGAATCGCAATATTTGCTGACGACAAGATTGTCCGGCCAAAAACCGCAAGACAAGATGGCATAAATGTCCACAAAAAAGTATCAGGCTCAGAAAAAGACGTTCTTGACATTCACGAAAATCCTGTTGAAGTAATGTTCGAAGTTCCAAAAGCAAAAAAGTACGTGCTTGAAGTTATTGCGAATGAATACGACGACAGGGCATCCATACTCAGAAGCCCCACATATGGCTTTATGACGGCTAAAGTTTTCAATGGAACAATGAACATAGATGGAGTATTGGACAAAGAATTAGGACCATACCATAATCCAATATGGTGGGTTATGCGCAATGGAAGACAGCAAACTTTTACTTACACCTGGCTCAAAAGCGACGGAGAATATCTCTATGTGGCAATTGAAGCAACAGGCGATAACACAAACACAGGAAACCAGCGCGCATCATTAATTATGCAAATGCCTGACCGTGGATTTGAAAAGTACACTATAACTGCTTCAAACAAGGAATACGGCAAAACAGGATTCCAATACACTAACAAAGCCGCATGGGAACACAAAATCTTCGAATTCAAAATCCCGTACAAGGGAACACCAAACACTGTCAAGTATGCAATAGAATATCAGCTTATTTGATTCTAACAGTTTCCAAATTCTTAGGAGCACAAGTCTCAATCCTGCCCAACTTGTGAATGGCAGATGCCAAATCAAGCACTTTAGAACTTTCACCGTGCTGGACAATAACCTTCTTCGGCCTTGGCTGGCATTTGAAAATAAAATTCATCAACTGCTTACGGTCAGCGTGGTCTGAAACTGAAACCTTAACCACTTCCATCTTGATTGAGACAACTTCCTGGCCGACACCTTTCTTGAACACAAGCTCTCTTTCACCGCCAAAAATTCTTCGACCTAGAGTGCCTTCGCCCAAATAACAAGAGAATATGAGACTGTTCTTTGGATTATCAGCCATGTGTTTCAAATATTCAACAGAAGGGCCGCCAACCATCATGCCAGACGTTGCCATAATAACTGCAGGGCCAGATTCCTCAATCACCTGCAATCTTTCTTTTGAACTGCCAACACGCTTGAAAATAGGATTCAAAAACGGATTCTGGTCCTTGTGGAAAATAAGCTTTCGCAGATTTGCGTTCAAAAATTCAGGATACGCAGTATGAATTGCAGTAATGTCCCAGACCATACCGTCGATATAGACAGGAATCGGGTCGAGTTCTCCCCTTCTAACCATACCTTCAACCATGACCATCATATCCTGAGCTCTGCCCGTGCCAAGCACTGGCATCAGAACTTTTCCGCCACGCTTCAAAGTTTCCTTAATGTAATTGCACAACAAAGCGTCTGCTTCCGCACTAGGCATACCAATGTCAGTCTTTCCGCCATACGTTGCTTCCATAATAACTGTTTCCAATCTTGGGAAAACAGTAGAAGCAGGATCAAGCAAGATTGTCTTGCCATATTTTAAATCGCCAGTGTACAAAAGATTGTGAAGACCATTGCCAATGTGCAAGTGCGCCATAGAACTTCCAAGAATGTGACCGGCAGGATATAACGTAAGACGCACGTCAGGAGTAATATCTGATACTTCCTCCCAGTTCAGCGCAATGCAATGCTTGACGAATTCCTTCACGTCTTCAGTATCGTAAATCGGCTCCTTGTTTTCTGATTTCATAATCTTGACCATATCAAGCATCAACAAAGCAGCTTCATCCCTTGTCGGCTCGGTGCAATAAACAGGGCCCCTGAAACCCATCTTGTACAAATATGGAATAAAGCCGGAGTGGTCAACGTGCGCGTGCGAAAGAATTATTGCGTCCAACTGCTGAATGTTAAACTCAGGAGCGTCAAGAATAGGGTATTCTTCAGAACCTTCTGCAGCAACGTTAATGCCGCAGTCCAGGAGAATACGGGATTCAGGTGTTTGCAAGAAAACGCAGCTCCTGCCAACCTGACGTGCAGCACCTAAATGAGTAACTCTAATCCATTCATTCTTTTTTTCACGCAACCAGCCGTCATAAATACGGTGGCCGACCTTGTCCAAGAACTTTCTTCTATAATCAGAGTTTTCGTACAAGACTGCACGAATGTTTTCAATCAATTGTGAACGAAGAGCTGGTGTACGCCTGATAACTGGAACCCATAACACTTTCTCACGGATTTCTCTCAGCAAAGAACCCTGCTTGCCAATCGCAAGACCAGGCTTTTCTGCCTCAATAATCACGATAGAACGCTGAGTGTCAAACAAAATCTGGCCAACACCCGCTTCCTCAGGCATAATCTTCTTGATTTCCTTCTCTGCCTTTTCCTGAGACATAGTAATAGATGGATCCGGCCTCAACTCTACACGTTTCTTGAATTCGTTAACTACCTGCTTGATAAGACCTTCATTGTTAACAAAGAATTCCTTGTTCTTTGTATACAAAACAATGTTGGCCCCTTCAAAAGCCACGTCGCTAACCTTGTCAGCGGGTAAAAATTTCATTATTTCTTTTATAATTTCTGCCATGTTTAGAACTCCCAAAAAATAACGGGATTATACTTCAATCTTAATGTTATAGTCCTTTTCCAGAACAGTCCTGACGCCCTTGCTGTCAATGACGATAACGTCAATACCGTTACCGGTGTTCACGTCACGCTGCAATGCAGCACCAATCGCCTTAACTGCCAGCTTAACGCCTTCCTCAACAGTCATTCCCTTCTTGTACAGGGCTTCCAAAACGCCCAGCGCAAAAACACTTCCAGAACCATCAGAAACGTAATCATCAACATCAGTTGTGCTGCCATCTATTCCAAGGTCCCACAAATGGTGGCCTTCACTGTCATTGCCCGCCAGCAAGAAACTAACAATTCCCGGCACCATTGACATTTTTCTCAAATTCATGTACAACATGCCCGCCAATAAGTTGGCGGTTTCCTTAACTGTACTTGTTCTTAAAGTTGCCAAGTCCTTGAGCTTCACTTCAGCACGAATGAGCTTGACTAACAATTGAGCATCTGAGACAAGGCCTGCCATTGTGACAGCCATATTGTCTGTAATCTTGTGAATCTTCTGAGTACGCTTGTTAACAATAAAGCCCGCTGTTGCACGCTTGTCTGCTGCGAGAATAACGCCATCACGGCACATAATTCCTACTGTAGTTGTTCCTTTCTGCAATTTCAAATCATTTTCCATTAACAAAACCCCTTGAGAATCTAAACCTCTT
>CAZNFZ010000056.1:0-4972 GCA_964572665.1 uncultured Methanosarcinales archaeon | reverse complement strand
GACCAATGGGTGTCACCGCAAGAGTTAGCTCAGTTGCCTTCACAGCAGCTCCTGACCGAAGCCCATTATCCTATCCGTTAGACTACAGGCCCTTACTCATTGTTTTCCACTACAAGACTTTAAAAACTTTGGTCTTTTACTGCAGAATATGATTAAGTTCCTAAAGCAGTTCTTCAAAAATCCAATAAGAACCGGAGCAATCCTGCCTAGCAGCCAAGCTCTTGTAAAAGCAATGGTAGCCCCGATTGACTTCAAAAAAGCAAAACACATCGTTGAGCTCGGACCGGGAACTGGAGCAATAACAAAAGAAATACTCAGGAAAATGAGGCCTGACGCTAAATTAACCGCTCTCGAAATATGTGAAGAGTTCTGCACAGAATTGAACAAATGGAACGACAAAAGACTTACGATAATCCACGCTGACGCGCAACATTTGTCAAAGCACGTTTCCAAGGCAGACTACATTATCAGCGGGCTGCCTCTCGTAGGACTACCGGAAAATACGCATGTCAAGATACTCAAAGAAATCAAGAAAGTCATGAAGAATGCATACATACAATTTCACTATTCGCATTTAGGAGAGCCATACTTGAAGAAACACTTCAAGCATATCACTAGAAAAATTGCGGTAAAGAACATTCCGCCAGCAATTGTTTACATAATGAGATAAATTTTTATATTTACAACCATTCTTCATTTTCATGGCATACGAAGATCTCGGCTTATTGGTTCTCAGAATAGGACTTGGCATCGTATTTGTTCTTCACGGATGGCAGAAAATAAAAAATCCAGGACAATGGGCACAGAAACTTGGACTAGCGCCCATCTTCGGCATACTTGTTTCAGTAGGCGAGTTTTTCGGCGGATTAGGCATATTGTTTGGATTCTTAACACAAATAGCCGCATTCGGACCACTACTTGTAATGCTAGGCGCGCTGCGCTACCACATATTTGTGTGGAAACATAAATTCATCAACCTCGAAGGAGGTAGCTGGGAATACCCATTCTTCCTCGCAATTGCAGCACTGGCAATAGCATTGTTAGGAGCAGGAGCGTACAGCCTTGATGCGTACTTCGGATTTTACCAATAGAATTACTGCTTTTTCAAATCTGCGATTGCATTCGCAATAATACGTTCAGCTCTTTCCTTTATTTCAGCTAAGTTCTGATTAATATTTTTAAGCACTTTTGGTGATTTAGCCTCGATAGCACCTTTCAGTAAACCATTATACTCTTCTGCCAAATACCCTGCACTGGTCAACGCTGCTCTAGCAATGAGATGATACTTTTCATCTGACAGTATTTGCAATTTCCATTTCTCATACATTTTTGCGCCCTCTTTTTCTTCCGAATGTTCAGGAGTGATCTTCTTCAAATCAATCTTTATTGCAAAGCCCTCTTCTATTTCACGAATGCCCTTTGTTCTCAATTCATTACGAGTCGCAATAATCCGAGCACTGTCTGCTTCAAGTTTTTCAAGCTCAGCTTTGTAATCCATACAAAAGAACAAGATTACCATATTGAAAAAGCTTTCCTAATTACACTAGTGCTTTTTCAAAGAAATCTCAATAGTGCTTACGCGGACATTTCTGCCCTCATTGTTTGTAAACTCTTCAGAATTAATCCTTATATCATTCACAGAAACAACGTTTTCCAGAAAGCGCTTGGCTGCAACTTCGGCAACATCAACTGCACGAGAAATAAACTTGCCACGCGCCTTGACAATAACTTCAGAAGCCTGCTGGGTTGTAAACTGCATGACAACACCAGTCACGTAATTCATAAATGGCTTATCCCCGATGAAAATACTGTTGTCATCTGCCATCTCAGCACCCCCGTGAGGCAGTCACTTAGTATTCTTCTTTTATCTTCATCAAACGGGTAACGTAGCCTGCAACGCTGTTCCTGATTTTCTTGCTTGCGCCGCCCAGCAATCCCGCCACGACTTTCTTGTTTCCTTCGAACTCTGGAGACAAGTGCTCGCGTTGCTTCATAATCTCAAATGTGAGACGTTTGATCAATTTAGTTTTTATTCTTCCCATAACATTGCCGACGAGAGGGTGGTTTAAAAAGGTTGCGGTGGTTACTTGACAAACTCAACGCCAGGCAGATCCTTGAATTCTTTGTCGCCGGTCAAGAAAAGAAGACCGTTTTGGCGCGCGAAACAGTAACCGATGCAGTCCGTGTATGAAATATTTCGCTTGTTTTCGCGCCGCTTCATTCGGACGGCTTCTTTGATAACTTCGTCCGAAATATCAACAACATGCTGTAATGAATTCACGACGATGTCTGAAAACTTCTCACCATAAGTGACCAAACCCCACGATGCAACCTCAATTTTATTCATCACCGCCGTCACGAGTGGAAATTCTTCATATTTTTTATAGGCAGGATTTTTATCAAGAAGCTCAATAATCGCATAACTGTCAAAGAAATAGTTTACCATCCTTTCCTTAACCAATCCTTAATTTTCTGAGTGGACTCTTTCTTTTTGAAAGGCGCAAGACCCCAAATATCTTTTGCCAATACTACCTTCTTCACAGTAACGCGAATACGCTCATTTGGCTTAATCTGCTCTTTTTTCACAATATCGCTTGGAATGATAATTCCTATAGAGCTGCCCCACTGCTTTGTTTCACATTCAATTTCATCCGCCATATAGGCTGAAGAAGACAAAGTTATATATAAATATAACTATTTAGCAAGTTCCGACAGAAGCTTAGCCGTCAATTGAGAAGATTCTCCGATAACACTCGCAGTGGAATAGTTCTTCAGAATACGCAATCTTTGCAGGAAATACAACAATTCTCTTGTTGTTAAGCCGCCTGTTTGCTGGTCAAGAATGGACAGATTAACGCAAACGTGCAATTGAGGCCATTTGTTGGCTGCTTCCATAACCGCGTCACAAATGTTAGCAATGCCTTCCTGCAAAACTGAGCTAGTTGGAAAAATTTGGATGTTTCTCGCTTTTATGAACTCGCGCTCTTGACCGGACATTTGGTGGCCGCCTACTAAAATAATATTGAAATGGCCGAGCGGACGCATAAACTCTCCAGTTGAATCGAAAAGTATGACGCCAGTTTGTTTGTTAGCGAGAGAGAATATAACGTCGTCTTTGGAGCCGAGCAACAATTCAGCAGAATCTAACGGAGCTACTTCAATGTTTGGCATAATGCCTGACTCCTGCAACGGAATGTTAAGATCGGGACCGAAATACTTCATTTACATTTCACTCGGGGCTTCAATGCCAAGCAAGCGCAAGCCATTCTCAATAAGCTGGCGTGAAGATTCAATTAATGTCAAACGTGCTAGTTGGATGTCTTCGTCCTTTTCCTGCGCGCACGGGCACTTGTGGTAGAACTCGTTAAATGCCCTTCCAAACTCTATCAAGTACTGCGCAAGAACGTGCGGCTTATACTGCTCCAATGAACCTCTAATTGCTGATTGGAATTTTGATACCAATTTGATAACATGCTGCTCAGATGGGTCTGTAAGCAATGAAAAATCAGCATCCTTTGACGGCTTCCGTTTTACTTTACGCAAAATACTTGCAGCACGCGCGTGCGTGTACATCAAGTACGGGCCCGTGTCGCCTTCAAACGAAAGAATACGCTGCACGTCAAACACGACGTCTTTTATTCTGTCATTGAGCAAGTCGCCGAAGAAAATTGCCCCAACTGCAATCTTTCTAGCAACTTCATCCTTCTTTTTGAGATCGGGATTCTTTTCTTCAATTGTTTTCTTTGCAAGCGCGATCGTTTCATTCAGGACATCTTCCATAAAGACAGTCTTGCCCTTTCTGGTTGCCATCTTGCCACCCTCAGGATTCAAATATAGGCCGTTCGCAACATGGACAAAATTCTCATTGTGACCTAGCAGGTGCATCAGGTCAAACAACTGCTTGAAATGCAACGATTGTTCGTGGCCGACAACATAAATCATCGTATCAAACTTCAAAACTTCAATACGGTTTAGAAGTGTAGCAACGTCCCTGCTGGCATACGTTGTCGATTCATTGCTCTTCTTGAGCATCATAGGCATCTCGTAGCCCTTCAATCTGACAATAAGTGCACCCTGGTCGATTTCTGCAAGCTTTTTCTTCTGAATTAGCTCAATGGCAGCATCTACTTTAGGCGCATAGTATGCCTCGCCATTGTAATCATCAAACTCGACACCAAGAATCTCATAAATCTTCCTGAACTCATCAAGAGAATGGTGCTTGAACTTGCTCCACAAACTCAACGCTTCCTTGTCGCCCTTTTCCAATTTGACAAACCAATCACGCGCGTATTCCTGCAATTTTTCATCTTTCTCAGCGTGCTCGTTGAATTTAACATAAAGTTCCACTAAATGCTTAATTGGACAAACGTCCATCTGTTTCTTGTCGCCCCACTGCAAATACGCGTAGATTAATTTGCCAAACTGCGTGCCATAATCGCCCAGATAGTTCAAGCGAATTACTTTGTAACCGTTGAACTGGTGCATTCTTGAAAGAGATTCGCCAATAACTGTTGTGCGCAAATGGCCAAAATGCATAGGCTTGCCAATGTTTGGGCTGGAATACTCAATTGCAGCAACTTTTCCTTTCCCTTCATCAGAACTTCCGAACTTGTCTTTCTTGTCAAGAATCTCAATCAGCAATGATTTTGCAACTTTGACAGGGTCAAGGAAAAAGTTAACGTACGGGCCGGTTGCAGTAATCTTTGCAACAATCTCCGGCATAGGAATGGATTTTGCGATATCTTTTGCGATTTCCACTGGAGATTTTTTCAATGATTTCGCTAATTGAAAACAAGGAAACGCAAAGTCGCCCAGATTGGGATCAGGAGGCGCTTCAAGCACAATGTCGCCCTTCACGCTCTTTTGCAATGCCTTGATGATTTCCTTCTCGAACATACAGAGAACTGGTGAAAGAAGCATTTATAAAAGTTGTCGTATAATTACACGATATGAACAAAAAAGGCATTTTGGG
>CAZNFZ010000055.1:0-5607 GCA_964572665.1 uncultured Methanosarcinales archaeon | reverse complement strand
TTTTTGTTCTTTTGAAAATCTGAAAACTAATGGCACGACCTCTTTTCTGAACATCATTCCTTTTGTTTGCTCCCAAAAGGTTCTGCACTCTTCAAAAGAATCAGCCAGTACACTATCCTTAGTTTTGTTAATGATCTGCATCAGACACATGAGAAGCTAATTTAGTATAAAATTGTTAGCTTCTCCTTATTTAACAAATGATTTTGTTATAAAGAATAAGACTTCCTTTGTTAAACAACATATTTAACGATTTTTTCACGCGCATGCTTTAAAAAGTTAAGCGTTTTGGCAGACTCGCGCACCTTTCTAGCATTGGTACCTTCACGCGAGCCTTCCAAATTTTTTGTAACGAAATTCTGATAGAATTTAACCTGCTCATTCAGCACTGCAATCAACTGGTCTCTTGTTTCAATTTCATTCTGTTTCATCCAAGCTAAGAATACTAACCATTCAGGTGTTGTTTTCACAAAATCAGGAACTTTCTTCACCAAATCATCTTTTATTGCCATATTTTTCCCGACGGTTTATCTTCTTAAAAACTTTTGCAATTTCTGCAACGGCCACGCATTAATAACATCTTTTTCTTCAGCCCAGCCCCTTCGCGCCTGCGCAATTCCATACTCCATGAAACGCAATTGGTCCACCGCGTGGCTGTCAGTATCTATAGAAATCTTGCAGCCGATTTCAATCGCAGTGCGGATATGCACGTCCTTTAAGTCCAACCGTGTTGGGTAAGCATCGCATTCTAATGCAATGCTGCGGTCTTTTGCCGCCTGCGCAATTTTTTCAAAATCAAAATCATACGGGTCACGCTTTCCGATTAATCTGCCAGTCGGGTGCGCAAGTGCATTTACGTACGGATTTTCAAACGCCTTCAAAATACGAGTTGTCATATCCTGCCTTGCTGACTTAAAGCGGGAATGCACGGCAGCAAGCACGAAATCCAGCTGTTTCAGGTATTTGTTGGCAAAGTCCAATGAGCCATCACCCAAAATATCAACCTCGCAGCCCTTGAGAATCCTAATCTTGAATTTATCCTGCAGCTTGTCAAGCTCTTTGAGATACTGCAGCAAGCGTTTTTCATTCATTCCATTGGCAATATACTCGCTCTTGGAATGATCGGTCATCGCAATATACTTGTAGCCACGCTGCTCTGCCGCTCTAATCATTTCCTCGGTTGTGTGCAAGCCGTCGCTCCACTTGCTGTGCATGTGCAAATCGCCTTTCATGGAGTTATATGAAATAATATGTGGCAGCTTGTGCTTCAGCGCAGCCTGTATTTCTCCCTGATTCTCGCGCAACTCCGGCTCGATGTACGGAAGGCCAAGTTTTGCGTAAACTTCCTGTTCAGTCCTACCGCAGACATACCTATTTTTCTTGTACAAGCCATATTCTGACAACTTATAGCCCTTCTTTATCGCCATCTGCCTGAGCGTTACATTATGATCTTTGCTGCCAGTAAAGTATTGCATAGCAGCTCCAAAAGATTTCTCGTCTAGAACACGCACATCTGACTGTATGCCGTCCTTCAGGATGACCGTGCTCTTTGTAGGACCCTTCACAAGTACTGTCTGAACTTCAGGCATCTTTGTAAAAAAATCCATCACCTTTGCCGGCTTTGAACTAATAACAAGAATGTCAATATCGCCTACTGTTTCTCTCCTTCTGCGTAAACTGCCAGCAGGTTCTGCCGTTTTCACGCCATCAATTTTTGACAATCGTTCTGCAAACTCGCGCGCAATAGGCAATGCAATACCCAACAACGGCCGGGCTGCACCCTGTTTTAAAATGCCAAGCCCTCTTAGAATATCCTGTTCGCTTTTTGCGCCAAATCCTTCCAGTTTTTTCAATTTGCCAGTTTTGGCAGCAGCTTCCAATTCTGACAAGCTTTTTATTTTCAATTTCTTGTACAATTTCATCACTTTCTTCGGCCCAAGGCCAGGAACGTGCATCATTTCCTCAACACTTTTTGGAATTTTGCTTACAAGTTGAGTAAATTCTTTCATCTTTCCTGTATTCAAGAATTCCTCAATCTTTGCTGCAAGGCCTTGGCCAACACCAGGCACTTCCATCAATGCCTTCATTCCACCGCGCGCATACACTTTCTCAATCGGCTCGCTTAATGTTTCGATAGCGCGGGCTGCCTTCCTGTACGCATTTGGCTTCCAGTCAACGCCCTGCATTTCAAGAACGTCAGCCATTTCAAAGAACATATCAGCAATTTCCTTATTTTTCATTCAGCCATTTCTCCGCACTTGTTAACACATTTTTAGCATTATCAAAAGTTGCCTTTTTGACTGCTTCTTTGTAAGGCAGCCAAACAAAATCTTTATGCTCAAAAGACAAGTTCACCTTTTTTTGGCGCGTCTTTGCAATATAAAAAACAACAAACTTCAAAAGGCTTTTCCCTTTCCACATGTAGGTGAAGTTGATAGTTTCCTTGAAACCAGATAGAATTTCTGCCCTTGAAATGCCCGTTTCTTCCTTTAATTCACGCAATGCTGTTTCCTGGGATTTCTCACCCTTTTCCATAATCCCTTTTGGAAAGTCCCAATGGCCTGCCGGGTACTTTAACAACAAATACTCCCTCTTTTTTCCTTCGCGGAAAAGCACAACGCCTGCGCTTCTAACTGGCATGCTTGTTATGCACTTATTTCAATATTTAAACGCTTGTACAATAAAGCTTAAATACACCTATTCTGGTAATTTTTATTATGAAATACATTCCACTCATGATCATATCATTGCTGATTTTGGCAGCATGTGCTTCACAAGAGCCGAGCAAAGCCAAACAACTTGCTGAAGAACTCAAAAAACAGCCAGCAGAATCAACTGTTGCACCAACCGCAGAGCCTACAAAGGCGCCAGCAGAAAATGTTTCTGTGAATGTGCCAATTATTGCCACACCCGAATTACCATCCACAAATGCTTCAGAAATGGTGAAATCATTGGCGGACGATGTCAAAGAAGAAATAACAGCACCTTCGCAAGTACGCACAAGAATGTATAAATTCCTTGACACATTTGCAAAAAACGTAAAAAGCTACCAGTTCAGATTCAAAATAAACAATTATTATGTCAAGGGCACGCGTTACAAAATAATCCTTGATTCGCCCGTAATCGTAAAATACGTCCAATTTGGCGACCTTAAGAAAAACCTCTTTTATTACGATACTGTTTATGTTGACCGTGCGGCAAAGACGGCGATTGCATTCTGCGAAGGGCATAAAAGCCAAGTCAATGCTCAATGCACCAACTTAAACCTGTACGATCTTGCATATCCAGTAGACTACAAAGACTATGATATTATCCTTCCAGAAGACTGGCTGCTTTCAAACTTAGACAAAGAACCAAACCTGTTTGAAGCCAATAAATATTATGTTAAAGGCAGGGCAAGCGTGTTTGTGAGATTTGATACCAGCCCGGCGCTTGAGCTAAGCATAGACCCAGGAACAGGCCTTATAATGCAAGCAGAAACTAAGAATGGTAACCAATTGGTTTCACGCAATGAATATACTGGACTTGTGTCAAACCTTGTACGCGATGTTGATGTACAGCACCGAAGCAAAGAAGAAATTCCAACAAACGAAGCATTCAGCAGTGGATTTTTAAGGTAAATTTTAAACCGTAAATTTTCCGACAGGACACTGGACAAGCCCGGATAGGCTTTAAAAATCATCACCATTTATTTTTTGTAATGTTTAAAAAGCAAATAAACTGGAATAGATATAAATATCGAGTAAACACTGATTTTTTTAATAAGTGGACATCTCAAATGGCGTACATTCTGGGTTTTATTTTTTCAGACGGGAATATTCATGGTACAACACTTTCTTTGAAGCTTAGCAACAAGTATGCTTCTGACAAAAATGTATTGATTAGAATTAATAAAGTCATGGAATCAACATATCCTGTTGAAAACGGCTCGAGTTTCTTTAGATTGAGAATGTCTAATCCATTGTTACTTTATGATCTTAAAACACTGGGCGTTTTGCCGAATAAAAGCAAGATTTTAAGATTTCCAAATATTCAGGAACCATTTATACGACATTTTCTAAGGGGCTATCTGGATGGTGATGGTTGGATTACAATACGAGATCGTGGGAATTTCAAAGAATTTAGTATTGGTTTTTGCAGCGGCAGCTATAAGTTTATGACTGGTCTAGTTCGTGCGCTTAGGACACATCTTAATTTAACATCCTATAATTTAAGAAAAAGATGCAAGTTAACTAAGAACAAAAACACTTCGATTTGTTATCAATTAGAATTTTATTCAAAAAACGCTATCAGATTAATCAAGTATTTGTATGACGATTTAACAGAATTCGATTTATATCTTGAACGAAAATTCGAAAAACAATTAAAAGCACGATGCATATATCGTGAATATGCCTGCAAAACAAAATTTTGGCGAGATGTTGAGCAAAAATATAGAATACCGATTAAGAAACTCCTGTTTGATTTACATATAGAGCGAAAAATGGATGGTATGCAAATGGCACAAAAATTGAATGTTTCTTCTTCAACAATTTATAGACTTTTAGAAAACCTGTCATTACGTTTACCAGCTAAAAGAGGTTCGGATGAATGGATAAAACGCGTGCATTACAAAAGATAGCTGAACAGATTAGGGAGAGTAAGAAATGTCCTTTATCAAGAACTGCGACTAAAGCAGTTCCGGGTGAAGGACCAGTTAATGCGTGTATTATGTTTATAGGTGCAGCTCCTGGCAGGCAAGAAGACCTTACAGGCAGGCCATTTGTTGGCAGGGCTGGAAAATATCTCACGGCAGCGCTGGAAGATATTGGTTTAGATAGAACAAAAGTTTTCATAACCTCTGCTGAAAAGTATTTTCCTCCAAAGAATCGTCCTCCAGATGAAGAAGAGCTTGCTGCTTGTAGGCCTTTTTTGTTGAAACAGCTGGCAATTATTAAGCCGAAAATCGTTGTTCTTTTGGGAAAGTCTGCTGAAAGTATTAAACCCCATCTTACTGCGCCCCATATTATTGTCACCGTGCATCCTTCTGCTGCAATGCGCTTTGCAAAAATGGCTGTGCGAATGAAAAAAGACTTTCAACAGCTTAAGAAACTTTTATAGGAAACTTTAAATACGCTGTTCTGCTTAAAACTGGCTATGTCTAAAGAATTTGATAAAGATATGGAAGAGTACATCCACGCACGAAGGAAGGCAGGTATTAGTCTCAAGAATCTAAAAGAAATTTTACAAAAACTCATTCCAAAAAGGAAGCTTCCAGACCACATAGAGCTTCACGAAGAAGTGGAAGTATATCATGAAAAGACGCCGCAGCCTGTGCACAAGGACAGCATGCTTTCCAAGCTCTTCCAAAAGAAAGAAGCGCCTACAAATGAAGAGATGTTACGTGCAAAAATGGCGGTAGAAGATACTATTGCGGACATTAAGGAAATATCAAAAATTACTTTAAACATGATACGACAATTGCCTGATGAAGAACTGAAAAAGTTCCGGCAGTCACCAGACTTTGATAAGATGAAAACCATTCTAAGAAAGCACGAATTGATTAAATAAATCTGGCGAATTCTTTTTCAAACTGCTGGGCAATCTGCGGATCGCGGATAATTACTATGT
>CAZNFZ010000054.1:0-16771 GCA_964572665.1 uncultured Methanosarcinales archaeon | reverse complement strand
TGGCGATGCAGAGAAAAGACAGCAATACGACCAATTTGGAAGCTCAGGCTTCAATGAACAACAATTCTCCGGCTTTGACTTCAGAGACTTTGCAGGCAATACGAATTTTGACGAAATATTTGAAAACTTATTCTCCGGATTCGGGTTTAAAACTTCCGGCAGAAGAGGCAGGCCAGGCAGAGATTTAGTTGCTGAAGTTGACATCACCCTGGAAGACGTAGCCAAAGGCACTACACGCGAAATAGAAATGCAACGAATGGTACAATGCGAAAAATGCGACGGCAAAGGCGGTAGTGATTTTTCTGAATGTTCAACGTGCCAAGGACAAGGCATAGTCAGGCACGCAAAAAGAACACCCTTTGGCGTGTTTGCAACAACCGCACCCTGCAACAAATGCAAAGGCACTGGAGAAGTTCCAGAAAAAATTTGCTCGGAATGCGACGGCGATGGAAGAATCGTCAGCAATGAACCAGTAAAAATCAAAGTACCTGCAGGCATTCATGACGGCATGCGATTACACGTTGCTGGCAGCGGAGAAGCAGGAGCAGAAGGGGCGCGCCCAGGCGATTTGTACGTACTCGTTCACGTTCTTGAAGACAACAGATTTGTGCGAGAAGAAAATGATTTGGTTGTTCAACAACCAATCAGCTTTACAACAGCCTGTTTAGGCGGCGAGATTACAGTAGAAACACTTGACGGCAAAAAAAAAGTTGACATCAAGCCAGGAACGCAGAACAATTCTGAAGTAAGATTAGACGGCGAAGGACTGCCAGAACTGAGGAGCGGCCACACAGGAGACTTTGTAATTAAGATAACAGTTGACGTTCCCAAAAAAATAAGTAAAAAACAGAAAGAACTATTGCAAGAATTTGAAACTGAAAGCAAAAAGAAATGGGGATTATTCTAAGCACATTCATATGTTAATGCAGCGCGCAATTTCTTGTACGCGCGCTTTTCAATTGACTTGGCAGTGCCGTATGAAACCTTCATCATATTGCCAATTTCCCGCAAAGTATGCGGTGCTTCATCATACAGGCCATGACGGAATGTAATGACATATCGTTCATGCAACTGCAGGTCCTGCACTGCTTTGTGCAATTGCTCAAAAGATATTTTTTCCTCGTTCTGAATAATAATGTCAAGAGGTGTTTGCGAATTCGCATAATCTTCATTATCGTATAGCTGTCGGACACGTGCAGTGCGGCGCTGTTCGCCTTTTGTCATATCAATTACTTTGTTGCGAACGCACGTCCCTGCATAAGTTGAGAATTTAGCTCTTTTCGGATCGTGATTCTGCGCAAACTGCCACAATTTGATAACCGCTTCCTGCTCGGCATCGTCACGCATATACCGACTGCATTTTCTTGATACCATGTAACGTATAAGAGGCAGATTCTTGACAACGAGTTCCTCGCGCTCCTTCTCATCAGCTGTACGTACAGATGTATACCCCAAGTCCTCACTCATACACCTGAAAACAAATCAACGATTTAAAATAATATCGCTACTCATTAAGACATAAGGAATTCTAAGGTTTTGGCGCTGTTGAATGGTCAACTTCTTTCATCAATTCCCTCTGGAACTCGTAGAACTGGCGGGTTGCAGTATTTAATTCTCTAATTCCGCCTTTCATAAACGCGTCAAAGTAGATTTGCGCACGCTTTATAGCAGCTGAACGGTCGTTAACAGCAGAAGTATATGTTCCCAAATCACTGTCGCCTGTTTTGAATTTGCTGTGATAGGTGTTCGCTTGTGTGTCAAGTCTGAGAAGCCTGCGCATTTCTGTTTCAAGAGCAAGATAAAAATTATCTGCGCATTTTACTATGTTGTGAAGTTCATCACGCGCGTTTTTTGGCATATTATTTTCCCATTTGCAAGGAACGCCGGCAAGATTTGACATGTAGCTGTTGCACTCTTCAAGATTATATCCTTCAATGTTTGGCGGAAGAATCAAGCGCGTTGCTGACTTTGAAATGACTCCAATCTGCAATTTTTCGTTAACTCCCAAATCTGTATCCGCTTTCGCTCCAACGCTAAAGCACAGCATCAAAGCTTCAAGAGGAGTCTTTGGATAAATCTGGTAGCCTTTTTCAAAATCGCGATTCAGTGCAGGACCTACATGGCGCAAACCGCTGCCGTTGCTGTAGATTGACCCTGTTGGGCTGATTCCACGCTTTGTAAACTTGGTATTAAAGATGTCAACATTATACATTTCAAGCTTGTCCTTGTTTTTACCGGCAACAAAAATCGTGGTTGCCATATCGTCATTATTTTCAAATTTCTTTGCAAGCTCTTCAGTTTCCTTTAAAATAAGCTCTGCGAGCTCTACTGAGGAAATACTTTTGCCTTTTGTCTTCTCAAAAACATCATACTTGATTTCAGCAGAGCCAGTATTCATCAGAATATTGCTTCCACGCTGGGCCATTTTCTGTGAGGAAAACTTTGTTTCGCTACCTAGGCTGGTGGTTTGAGAGTCTGCTACACAGAAAATGTATTCTGGTTCCTTTTCTGGAACTGCAATAGCGAAAATGTTTGTCATGTCTTCACGCACTCTTATGCAAACGCTGGCGCAGAGTCATCATTGCTTTCTTTTCGTGCTTGCATGCCATCTGTGCAGACATGTTTAAACGCTTGCTGATTTCCCTGAATGGCATGGGCTTGTTGTCAAATAATCCATAATGGAATGATACAACTGCGCGCTGATGCAACGGGAGCTGGCGGACTTCTTCACGCACTAGTTCGTATAATTCAGCGTCTTTGAAAGCATCATATGTTTTAACGCTGTCAGAAAATTCAGGACTGTCAGTATCAACATAGTCCATTGGTTTTCTTTTTGTATTTCTTGCCATGGTGTTGAATTTTCTTTTGAGGCTGATAACTGCAAATGTAGAAAATTCTCCTGTTTGCGGGTCATACTTCTCTGCAAGTTTCCATAGTTTTATGGCGCCTTCCTGATATGCTTCATCGCGGTTTTGAGAATTGCAGTACATATTCGCGACGGCAAACACAAGGCCCATGTTAGAACGAATAAATGTTTCACGAGCTTCATTATCTCCTGCCTTTACACGCTCAATTAAATTGCGCTGCTGCTCAGGAGATGGCTTTGAGTAGCCTTTAATGCCTACATAATCTTCACTCATAAGGAGTAAAAGTATTTGGGTGTTTATAAAGATATCGTTAAAAAATCAAGCCAGCGACTCAACATAGTCGCGCATGTCATGCGCTTCCATGGAGTCGATTTGGCCCGCCTGCAAAAGGCAGTTGATAGCCACCAAATCATCCCTCAAGTTTTGGTATTTCATTGTTTCACCTCGCTTCTTTCTTTGGCGGCTGTTTTTAAATCGATTATGAAGAGAAGATAAAGATTTGAAATCCACAAAGCTTAAAAGCATAAAAAAGGCAGTTTAGAGAATGGTAAGTGTACTAGTTCACAGCCCGGAATGGTTCTTTGGCGTTGACGCAGGCCTGGAAGCATTTGCCGCGCTCATAGCATTTCTCATTGCAATAGTAGCATACAAAATATTTCGTGCGACAAAAGAGAAAAAATACGGGTTCTTCACAGCAAGCTTTGTATTGTTAACATTGAGCTTCATTGCACGCGCCATTGCAGATACTGTTATTGAAGAAATATTTGATGTTGGAATGTCGAATTCTCTTATTCCACAGGTCTTTGCTGGAGGATACGTAACGCACATTTTACTTGCATTAACCGCATATCTCATTTTGGTGTTTGTAACACATAAAATCACCGACAAGCGCGTCATTGCATTATTTTTCCTCACCATGATACCAACCATGCTACTCAGCGGCAGCTACTTTTTGACATTTTACGGACTAAGTTTGATATTCCTGACATTTATCACAATCGCTTATTTCCAGAATTACAGAAAAGTGCACAATCTCGCATCCTTCTTTGTGTTTGTTGGCTTCTTAGCCATGGCAGTTGCACAAATCTGGTTCTTGCTTGAAATATTTTACAAGCCACTATACGTTGGAGCTCAGATCACGCAGGCTCTCGGATACTTGTTGTTGTTATTTGCATTAATTAAGACATTGCTCAAATGAAAAGAACAAAAATAGACATCATATACGATATGCTTAGGGCAATCGAAGAGAAGGGCGGCAAAATAATTCCCACCCACTTACTCTACAAGTCAAACCTTTCCCACCAAAGAATGAAATTGTATTTAGATGAACTAAAACAAAGACAAATGATTACAGAAGCGCACCAAAAAGACAAATTATTCTACGAATTAACCGATGAAGGAAGAAAATTCATCCAGAACTTCAAACGAATGAAAGAATTTACCGAAGCGTTTGGATTGTAGTATTGGATTTTGCTTTTTGTCCAAGCCATCTTTGAAGCGTTCAAGAATTAATTTATCTTAACGGGCTCAAGAAGGGGCGTGTAGACACCTTTCCTGAACACGTAAATTGCCGCTTTGTCATCGCTAATTCCAACGTCTGAACGCATTTCTCGAAACGCGGAAGTATTGATTGAATTATGTGAAATAAATGCCGAACGCTCATCAGTGAGTATAACGTATGATAATGCGTGCGCCATGGAAATCCTGTCATATTCAGGAACAGCATACTTATTTGCGTATTCCATGCTTTTCTTTCTGGCACTGCTTGTAAATTTGGGACGGCCAAAGCTAACTACTCTTTCGTTCAACAACCGAACAAGACAGCCAAGATCAGCGTCATTCTGCGAACGCCTAAGCATTTCATCATGAACTGCATGCGGCACGTTCCAGTTTTTCAGGCGCGCCAACTCATCCGTGAAAAGTTCAATGTTATGCTTCCTGTTTTCACTGTCGAAACGATGGCTTGTAGGAGCGCTGAGTCCGCTTGTATCAAAAATTACGAATTCATATTGTTTGCACACAGGCGCCAAATAAAAATTCCAATCCATTTTCTGCAGGAACCGTCAACAATTTAATAACTTTTAGACAGCTTTTTATAGTCGAATAGCGCAATTTGACATATGAAAAAAGAGCTGCTGATGATATTGCTTATTATCGGGCTGCCAACATTCTTTATAATGAGTTTTAGGCCAGCAATGACTGGCGGAGTAGTAAATGAACTATCACAACTGCGTGTTGATAGGATAAATCTCGCATTGCAATTCCCACAGTCACTTATTCCAATGCTTAAACAGCCATCCTATGATGCACGCAAATATTTGATACAAGGCGCGAATGAGCACTATTTCGATCCAACGGGACTTATGGACGGCAATGGATTCTTCTTCCAAGAACGGCAATTGATTCCGGCACTGCTTCAATTAATGTGCCTGCAAGGCTTAGGAGAAGTAAACAGCGGAAATTATGTTAGTTATCAAGGGCTGCCGGTGCATTTGATTAACAATGAATGGTATGGCAAAAGTTTGCCATATTTAGGCAAAGTGCTCTGTGACAATGGAATGCAAAACATAGCGCATACTACTTTAAAGAAAGTTTTCGAGCTTGATTACAATTTGATTGACTACACCATGCAAAACAGCAACTGCCCGGAAGCTGGAAAAGCGAAATTAAACCTTTCACAACAATACTTAGCCACTGGCGAATATGAAGCAGCACTTGACTTTATGCAAGGCGCCTGGATGTCAACACAAAACTGCAAATGAAATTCTCTAGAATTGAAATACACGAGCTATTGAAAGCATGGATAGGAGTTTCTTTAGTATTTGCCATAGCAATGACTGGGTTAAACAAAACTTTACTTGTTGCGCTGCCAATTGCGCTTGTTACTGGAGGAATTGGGTTTCTATTGCACGAATTAGCGCACAAGTATGTCGCACAACGTTACAAGTGCTGGGCAGAATTCAGGGCAGACACTAAAGCACTTCTAATTGGCCTAGCGTTGAGCTTCTTCGGATTAATTTTACTGGCACCAGGAGGAGTGTACATTCGCGGTGCGAACAGACAGCAGCACGGCAAAATAGCACTGGCAGGACCGATGATGAATGTAATATTAGCACTGCTCTTTTTTGGGATGACTAGAATAGTTGCTGCTCCTTTGCTGAGCGCTGTTGCGCAATTCGGATTTCAAATAAACGCGTTCTTAGGATTATTCAATTTAATACCGGTTTTTCCATTTGACGGTAGAGCTGTCTGGCTCTGGAATAAGGCGGCATATCTATTGACTGCTGCAGCTGCGGGCCTCCTGACATTTTTTTCTCTAACAATTTAAGAATTTGAGCTCCATACTTTTTCATCTGCGCGTCACTTGCATTAAACAACTGAATCCATTGACAGATGGAGCGCTCTCCCTTATCAGGCACTTGTTCTGCGGCGCAAACCAACGCTTCGTACGCCCCAATAACTTCCTTCATTACGTTTTCGCTCCTGTTAACGTCAACCAGCACATACAGCTCAACCACTTTTGCTGTCCTAAGCTCAAGATTAATATTTGGCAAGCCAACAGGAATAACGTAGTCCGGATTATCATCAACATATTGAATGTGACTTCCGTGGTCCTTTATGATATCATCAATGCATTGTAATTTGTTCATCTTCACTCACCTAAAAGTATTTTTTCCTTATTTCCTTTGCTTTTTCGAGCATGCAATCTTTCAATGATTGTCCATTGTACAATCCATCGAATGAGTCCTTTGATAAATTGCGAATTTGATTTGTGCTTAGATTGCCAAACTGTGCAAAAATCAATCCTTCATCTCCAAGCTTATAACCTGTCAGGTCGATATTATTGTATTCATCGCGGTCTGCACGAATTTGTACGGCAAAAATACCTAATACTACTTGGCAGGCCATTTTTTTAAACGTTAGTTCTCTTAATTGCGGAAGAGCAACGGTCTTGAACATGTCGCCGAGATATTGGTGAGGAGTGCCATGGTACATTTGCGCAAGCAATGCACGCGTTTCACGCTGTCCAATATTGTCTGCTGACAAGTTTCGCGCATCCTTCTCATCAAGACCTTTTGTTACATCATCAAAGCTGAAATCGTCAATTATTTGCATGACATTGCGAATATCTGTTTCATTCTCCCAAATGGGCATTATTTTTTTCTTAAAGGCGGCCTCGTCTTTTGAGTCTTTGAATATGTCCCTGACAGCTACGTGATGCAAAACTGTGCCCATATGGTCGTAGAAAAGCTGGAACGGCTGTTTATTCTTCTTGCCGAAATATAGTGCATCAATTTTTTTCCAATCCTTTAATTCTGCTTCCAAGGTGTCCCATTCTTTAGTTTCTCCATCAAAATAATTCTTGGCAAGAGACTCTGCAGGCAAAACGCGGTATTCAATCGTGTTCTTGCCTCTCCAGACTGCGTTTCCAAAGCCAGGTGTTGGCAGGTTTTTCTTTTGAGCCATGTAAGTAAACGCATTTGTGATTAATTCAGCGTCTACAATGCGGACTTTGGTGTATTTTTGCTTGATATCAAAGACAGTCATTTCTTTTTCTTCTTTTGAATCAATCTTTAGAAGTTCATAATTTATGGGCGATGTGGAGCCGAAATATGTTAACGTGCGGAACAGCAAGCCCTGTTTGTCAAAGAATTCACTCAGTTCATCTGAACTCTTGCCGTCTTTCAGTTTTTGCATTGCTTCTGGAAGCCCTGCTAAGGCAAGTGTTTTTTCTAACTTCTTTTCCAGTTCAGGCAGGTCATCGCGCTTTAGCTGCAGCGCGCCAACATCATAACGCGCATAGACGTATTCTTTTAATGGCTCAATAACATCTTTGCGGATTTCTTTTTTTGCATCTTGTGAAAATAATTCATCTAATGTAAGAATGCTTGAGCCTCCAAATGCTCCCAGTGCCAGTCCCAAAAACCCGCGTCTGTTAATTGCCATTATTCACCCACCATATAGTCGATAAAAGCCCTATTTTTAAAGCTTTTGACACATTGGTCGTAAGATATTAAAAGGGTGTTTTGTTGTTTTTTAAGTATGAGTGACGCGTATTCGTGGCAGAGAACCTGGCACAGGGAAGACTTTGAAATGCGAGGATTGCAGGGAGATGTTTTTGTACTGACAAAGATGCCGGTAAATCAAGAATGCGGCATCAAAGCGTGCTTTGATTATAGCACTGGCAGCTTAACACTTCTTTTTGGATACAACGGGCGCTCAAGAATACTCTCAAATGAAACGAATGAGCTCAAAAACTGGGAGCAAGCGCCAATGAAACTCTCACCATTCTTCAATCATATGCGAGGCATACGAAAGCAACTGACTGACGCACTTGACTCTGGCGGCGTTGATTACATTGCTTTAGAGAGCGCTGAACCACAAAAGACATCAAAGAATTACCGTGATGAATTTTATTTAAGCATCAAGGATTTGGTTGACATATACTTCAGGTTATCATAACTTTTTTATATCGACGAGGAAAAACAAGCGGAAATGGCAAATATTAACGAGAAAAAACGCGAAGCAGAACTGCATAAGACCCTTAAAGAAGGAATTGTTGTCGCTTTGCACGCTCAAGGAAAGTCTTACCAAGGAATTGCGGGAATTGTAGATGACAGTTACAGCTACGTATCACGAATTATCGTCAGAGATATTGAACTAACAAAAAGATTCAACCCCGAAATTGTTGAAAAAATAACTGAAGCAGCGCGGAAAATTTCGGACAACAAAACATACTGTGTTGAATTGGAAATACTTGCAGAGAGTGCAAAACAAAAAATCCATAATGGGCCAATAATAAGCACTGAGGCAATTGACATATTCTACAGAAAAACGTACGCTGAAACACTGGCGGGTGTTTGGGAGAAGTTTACGCACAACCTTCCTGCCCATATATTCAAATACCAACCAATGGTTGTTTCTGCTAAGACAACACTTGATGGAAAAATGTTCGTGCTTCCAAAAGAGATTCTGCCTGTGCAAATAAGAGAAATTCATTCATCCAAAAGACCTTACTTGGCGCTTGGATTCGAGGCTGGCGAACTTGAGATGTGCGATGAAAATGCTGGACAATTAACGATTCCTGTTCAAAGTATATGTAAAACTTATTCTACAACAAAAAAGAAATTTAAAGGCAAAATTCCTCCGCTTGAATCGCTTGCAAGGGAACAGGTTAGAATATTATGTGTTGACTATTTCAAAAGAAATAATTATGATTTTAGAAGAGATTTGCGGGACCAAATAGACGAACGCGTATTGACCCAAATCGCTCCTGTCGCGCTGCGGAAACGCATACAGCTCGCTGGAAATGGATTATACCGGAATTCTTCAGTTTAGCACTGGACATTCTTGCATAACTTTTTTATAGCGATGTTAAAGTTAAATAGGTAGAACAACCGCTGTTATTTATTTTCAATATGGAAAACAATAAATTATTGACGTGGAAGGAAAAGCCCAACACCAAGGCAGAAGTAGATGTAATACTCAACCCAACAATCAAGAAATGGTTCTATTCCCGCTTTCCTGACTATTCTTTACCGCAACTGTATGGAGTTCTTGAGATACATTCGCGCAACAATATCATCGTTTCAGCACCAACCGGCGCGACAAAAACACTTACCGGTTTTCTTTCCATTTTGAACGAATTGGTTGATTCGGCAGAGAAAGGAGTATTGCAAGACAAAGTATACGCTGTTTACATTTCACCATTGAAAGCGCTTTCAAATGACATTTCGAAAAATTTGAAAGAACCGTTGCAGCAAATTGAAGAAATAGCGGGCAAAAGTCTGGGAATTAGAGTTGGTGTTAGAACAGGCGACACAACTGCAACTGAAAAAAGCAAAATGCTCAAAAAACCTCCGCACATCTTGATTACGACACCTGAAAGCCTGTGCATAATGCTCACATCAATGAAGTTCAGAGAACACCTGAAAGGCGTTGAATGGTGCATTGTAGACGAAATTCACGCACTTGCTGAAAATAAAAGAGGCGTTGACTTGTCATTAGGACTTGAACGACTGCAACACTTGTCCGGACACATGTGCAGAGTAGGCCTTTCAGCAACAGTTGCTCCAATAGACCAAATCGCGAACTATCTTGTAGGAAATGGAAGAGCCTGCAAAATAATTGAAATACAGTTCCTGAAAAATTTAGATTTGAAAGTGCTTTCTCCTGTTGACAACCTAATTGATACGCCGCATAGTGTATCACATCACGCGATGTACACGCTCATTGATGACTTAATTCAACAGCACAAGACGACGCTTGTGTTTACCAACACGCGTGCTGCAACTGAACGCGTTGTCGACCATTTGAAAACACGCTTTCCACAG
Organism: uncultured Methanosarcinales archaeon; assembly: GCA_964572665.1. Classification (GTDB taxonomy): domain Archaea; phylum Nanobdellota; class Nanobdellia; order Woesearchaeales; family ARS49; genus CABMGU01. The sequence continues at coordinate 6,570 of CAZNFZ010000054.1, read as the reverse complement.
AAATATATCGGCAATATTGGTGCACACCACGGCAGCATGAGCAAACGAATGCGTCTTGAAATAGAGGATAAATTACGAAAAGGAGAATTAAAAGCAGTTGTCTGTTCAACATCACTCGAGCTCGGAATTGACATTGGTTACATTGACCTTGTTATCTGCATAGGTTCGCCAAAATCAGTTGCGCGCTTTTTGCAGAGAGCAGGTCGCAGCGGACACAAACTACACGAAACTGTCAAAGCGCGCATTATTGTCATGGACAGAGATGACCTTGTTGAGTGCGCGGTTCTGTTAAAGAGCGGCATTGAGAAAAAAATAGACAAAGTACACATTCCTTCAAATGCATTAGACGTTCTCGCACAGCAATTATTGGGAATGGCATTAGAAGAAGTCTGGGAAGAAAAAGAACTTTTCAAAGTGGTAAAGCAAAGCTACTGCTACAAAGATTTGAAACTAAACGACTTCAACCAAATCCTCAGTTATCTCGCGGGAGAGTTTGTAGAACTTGAAGACAGACACGTTTACGCAAAAATCTGGAGACAAGAAGGCAAAATAGGAAAAAGAGGAAAGATGACCAGAGTCATCTACATGATGAACATAGGCACAATTCCAGATGAATCGTTCATCACTGTAAAAATCGGCGCGGAAACCGTCGGCATGCTCGACGAAGGATTTGTTGAACGAATGAAACCAGGGGATGTATTTGTCCTTGGTGGAGAGACGTACATGTTCAAGTTCACCAGAGGAATGGTGGCACAAGTCTCAGCGTCAGTTAACAGGCCGCCAACAGTGCCTCGCTGGGCATCAGAAATGCTTCCATTAAGTTTTGATTTAGCAAACGAAATCGGGCGATTCAGAAGATTAATGATGGAAAAACTAACCGCCGGTGAGAATAAAGCAGCGATTCTAAAATTCATCAATGAACACTTGTACGTCGATGATAAAGCGGCAAATGCCATCTACGAATATTTCAAAGAACAATACGATTACTGCAAGAAAATACCAAGCGACAAGACAATACTTATCGAATATTACGTTGATGAGCGCGACCAAAAAATAATCTTCCACTCCCTGTTCGGCAGACGAGTCAACGACTGCCTGAGCAAAGCAGTCGCGTTCGCACTTTCAAGAACAGAACACAAAGACGTCGAATTAGGAATAAACGACAACGGATTTTACATAAATGGAACTAAAAAACTGAATCCTGTTAAGGCGATAAAATTGCTGAAGGCGGACAAGCTCGGCATGGTAATGAGCACTGCCATAGAAAAAAGCGAAGTGTTCAAAAGACGCTTCAGGCACTGCGCTACACGTTCCCTGATGATATTGCGAAATTACATGGGCAGACAGAAAAGAGTCGGCAGGCAGCAAGTCAGCTCAATGATATTGATGAGCGCGCTAAAACAGCTTGACCCTGACTTTTCAATACTTAGAGAGGCGAAACGTGAATGCCTAGAAGACGTAATGGATATAGAAAACGCGACAAAAGTGTTGCAAGGCATTGAAGACGGCACGATAAAACTTGTTGAGATAGAAACAAAGATTCCATCGCCGTTTGCACTTAATCTGGCTCTAATGGGATATATGGACGTCTTGCGCATAGAAGACAAATATGAATTCCTGCGCAGAATGCACGAACAGATTCTAGCAAAAATCTCCGGCAAAGACGCAAAAGCAGTCAGCGGCAGTTCATTTGTAGAAAAATCCCGCGGAGAACGCAATGAATTCAAGGAAATGTTGAAAAAAGAAGCATGGAATTTGAAAAAAGTCCCGAAATTCGCCAAAGCAGAACTTGTGCGAGTAATCGATGGAGAAAGAAGCAACATTGATCCTAAATTTATTGAAGGAATCAACACATACCGGGAAGACATAGAAGCAAACTGGCCGGAAGAACTGAAGAAATTCTTGTTTACTGTCTTGAATGATTTGAGAACAGGTGATTTTTCTTACGAAGACTTCTGGAGCGAAGAAAGCGCCAAAGAAGAAGAGAATGTGGAGTTAGAGAAGCAGAAATTGTTTGAACAGTTCAACGAAGCATCCAAAAGAGCGAAATTAGACCCGCAAATACGCTATGACGTGTACAAAATGATTGCAGGCGACAAAGAAGGATTCAGAGAAGATACTTTGAAATGGCTTAAATTGCTCTTCAGCAAAGCAGTATCGTCCATGTGGAAAGACGAAATCGCAAAGTTCTTACAGAAAAAGATGAAAGAGCTATAGTAACACTTAAAAACGAACTTCTTTCCCAACAAAAACATGTATAGTGAGAAGACACTTAAAGATATAATCCTATCAGAAGCACATCCCCTTATCAGAGCGCAAGTGCTGAGCAAATACGTGCAAAAGATCGACAGGGAAAAAGGCACTCCTGAGCAATACGAGTTCGCGCGCAAACAATATTACAGCCTATTTTATTCAGTTAAAGAAGAGAACCCTGTACTCGCAGAAATTTTTCAAAAAGCCGTAGATTACTGTGCGTCAAAAGCCAAGATATAGTTATTGCTTTAATTGAAGACCTTTGTACAAGAATTCTTTAAATTTAGCATAATCAACACTTGTAACCCAGTCATGCTTGTTGTTTTGTGCCAGAGTCGTATGCCCCCAAACGTCAAGGTTTGCTTCGCACGGCTTTGTTTTAATAGACTCTGGATTTGTTATACAAAAAATCGCGTAAGCGTCGTGCACGGCGAATAATTTTTGATCAACCTTGTCCAATTCTTGCTTTAAATCATTCAATTCATCATACTTGTTGCATATCGCGTTGAAATACATCACATTAGATTTTAATTCGTTCAAATTCTGAGGCGGCTTGCGCAAGCCTTCCCTTGCGGCGAAATAACCATCAATCTCTTTTTTGCCTGCCTTGGCAAGCGCAGGAACAGCGCGATTTTGCAATTTTTTCGTGATTTCCATAAACGGGCCCTTCATCTTGAAAAGCTTCCACGCCATAGCCATCTCGCCAATATATTCAACAGCGGGGATTTCAGGCGTTTCGTAAACCAAAGGCTTCGCTTCCAGCATGAAATTATTGCAAATGTCGCTGGAAACGATTGTTATGGGCAAAGATGAGCTGAAAACTTCAGCTGCGGCAGGAACATCATATCCAATATTGTGCTCGCCGGCATCCTCACTGCAAGCCATCGCGTATACGCGCTTGATTTTCTTCGCTGACTCTGGAGCTTCTTTCAACAATCTTGCAAGATTAGTCATCGGAGCAATGCTTGCAAGCTCAATATCCTGCTCATTTTCCAGCAAGTGTATCATTCCAGCAAGCCCATCGGATTGAATTGACTTCACCTGTTCAAATTTTTCCCGGAAAGCGAAATCTTTCTCGTAACCGTGCATAAAAGGCTGCTTTTCTGACAACGCGAAAGGCTCTCCAATGAAAATTGGGACTTTTTTATTCGCGTACTTCAGCAACCTGTGAGCAATCATCGCGCGAGTGGCAACATCACCATTTGTAACCCACACGGCCTTCAAATCAATATCTGGATGAGTTGCGGCGATGTAAACAGCAATAGCGTCGTCTACATCAGTGCCAATGTCAGTTGAAATGACAAGCTTATGCTTTTGGCTCATAGTGAACACCTAATATTAGCCATATTTCTTCACCAAATCAACAAATAAGTCGGCTGTGCTTCCAATCTTGCCATCGTTCTTCAGCAAATGCTTGATTTTAGAGCCGTCTTTCTGTATTATGTGAATGTCAGCTCTGTGAGGCGTTTCGCATGCGGCAATCATTTCAAGAGCAACGTCACGGCAATCATCCGGCGTGTAACCAGTGCCGAGCAATGTAGGACTGTCTTCGCAAATTAAACTTTTAACTCCAAAATTGTAGTTTCTGTTGGAAATCTTGCCATAATTTTTTTCAGTCTTTTCAGACCAGCATTCTTTATTGTGCCACAAAACCGCGGTAACAACGTCAAGCTCACTTTTATAACTCGCTTCTAAGTCTTCAAGCATCTGCGGCAAAAACCAAGACAATTTTTTCCCCGTTACTGAAGTGTCAATCATCAAAACTTTCTTTGCTTCCTGCTTGGCCACCTGCTTGAACGCCCTGTTCACCTGCCTTCCAAGACCGTGAAGGAAATAACTTGTTTTAGCGTATATCTTAGTAATTTGTTTAGAGGTGAAGTGGTTAACGCATCTGGAGACTGGGTGCGCGCCGCGCATAGAAACCATAATTACATCAGGATTTTCATCTGTTATAATTTGCGCAATATTTTTGCAGCCATTCGCGTAAGAAACCAGCTCATCCTCAGCAATTTCAACAACTGCCCTTCCCTCAGCATAATGCGTTTCCTTGACTGAATTCGACTCCTGCCACTCCTGATTTCTTGGTAGGTGTAGTGACTGGATAAGTCGCTGCTCCATTCTCTGTTCTAGGCGCTGTTCCTGACGCATCCCCATAGACATTCCCACGTGCATAGACGATATAATGCTATTGAGAGTATTTAAAGCTTACTGTGTTTAGTAACTATGTAGTGGTAAATATTAGGCAATATGCTTATATTCAGGCAGGTTCGGGCATTCATAAATGACTTACATATCAAATCTGGATTTGGGAAAAATTGTCAACGCAATGCAAGCTGAAGAAAACCCGCTTGTAAAGGCTTCCTTAGTTAGGAACTATGTTGAAATGCTAGACGTTTGCAATGGTAAACTTCAAAACCCGAACCAGCATTATGAGAGAGCGTACACCGCTTACATGGATATAGTTTCACAGCTGAATAAAGCAGACAAAGAGCTCATCAAGGTCTTCAAGAAGCGGGCGGACTATTGCAAGGAAAAAGCCTGCTCTCCACGAAAAGATTAAAAGCTTTATATCAGTTGTTTCATCTCTATGATTACTATTGTGGGTGCAGGCAAATTCGGGCAAGCCATTTCAAAACTACTTGGAACAAATAAACACCAATTAGTAGATGTAGAAAAAGACGGAACATATTCTTCTGAAACAATTGAAAAAGTAAAGAAAGCAGACTATTTGGTGCTTTGCGTTCCTTCCGGCAACCTTGACGACTGCGCAAATATGTTATCCGGCATTGTCAGAAAAGACGCAAAAATACTATCTTGCACTAAAGGAATTTATGACAATCTTAAAACTCCATCTGAAATTATCAAAGCAAAAATATCAAATCCTTTAGCTTCATTAATGGGGCCTAACCTTGCACTTGAAATAATGCAGGGCAGGCCGGCAATGGCAGTAATAGCGGGAGATAATGCGCACGAATGGGCAAAATTCTTTGACAGCGCCAATTTCAAAGTAATAGCTGAAACTGACATTGTCGGAATTGAGTTTGGCGGGGCAATCAAGAACGTTGTAGCGCTTGGAGCAGGCCTGCTTGACGGCTATTATGAAAATAACACTTGCAATGCAATGGGAAGCTTTGTCGCATTCGCATTACGAGAAATCCAACACTTGTACGAGCACAAGTCGAGCTCATCAATTCCTGAATTAAGCTTCATTGGAGATTTATTTGCAACTTGCATGTCAGAAAATTCCAGGAACCACCAATTCGGGCACCAGTTTGGAAGCGCGATGCGGCAAGGAAAACCTTTGCCCAAGCCGGAACAAACAGTTGAAGGCTATAGGACACTGCAGATCGTCCAAAAATATGCAGAACAAAACAAAATAGCGATGCCAACCATCACAGCACTTTATTCTGTATTCTTCAAAAATGGAAAAGTTGAGAATATTATAGAAAACTGGAAGTAGATAGTTATTTCTTAGTTTCTTCTGTCACTTTGCCTTCAAGCGTACCATTCAAATCGCCTCTAAAAACACCCTGCACTTGCTCCCCTACCTTTTCCTTATACTTCATTAAATAATCAAAATGGCTCTTTTTGCGCTTCTTGTTGATAGCTTCCTGCACTTCAGCATCAGGCTTGGCAGTCATTAACAAACCATACACGCCGATTCCTACTGTCAACGCAACCGGCAAGGCAGCTAAATACCATCTTTTGCTTATGAATTGCTTTGTGGCATCATACGCGCTCTCAATAGCATTGCTCGCAACATTCGCATATTTTGTAATGCCATTATGGAATTTTTCAGTATCAATACCTAAGAACATTGATGGCACGTGAGGCTCCCACTCTCTACCCTGCGTGTAAATCCCTGTCTTCACACTTCTTTCTAAAACAATAGCCTTTTTAAACGTGATGACATACTTGTGTCACATGCGAAAGTACATATTATTTCTCATCATTCTATCTACGATTGCCTACGCATTGCCAGCACCATCAGGCTGGGTAAATGACTATGCAAACATACTTTCACTTGATGAAAAAATGCAGTTAAACACGCTCATTGACTCAATTGAGAAAAACACAACAGCAGAAATTACAATTGTCATAGTGAAAAGCTTGGACGGCAAGCCAGTTGAAGAAGTTGCTTTGAACTACCTCACCGAATGGGGCGTTGGAAAGAAATCAAATGACAACGGAATAGTCATTCTTGTTGCGCCAAACGAAAGAAAATACCGAATAGAAGTAGGCTACGGAGCTGAAGGAGTTGTAACTGATGCGCGCGCAGGAAGAATCGGCAGGGAAATACTAGCATTATATTTCAAA
>CAZNFZ010000053.1:0-3774 GCA_964572665.1 uncultured Methanosarcinales archaeon | reverse complement strand
AATGTCGGTAATAATGGTTTTAAACCCTTCATTCGTCCCTTCACCCTATCGCGGGATTATTAGGTGAGAAAAACGTATTTTGTTCGTGTTTTCCCTTTTCTCACTCAAAGATTTTCCAAGAAGAGGGTATTTATAAATATTACGTCAAAAACAAAGTTAAAAAAAATAAGAAAAAAATCTGCAACGGATTAGGCCATCTTGCAGAAATTGCAGCACTTCATTTTCATCATCTTTCCGATTGCGAAAAGGACGAATCCTCCGAAGTACCATAGGAAGACGTTTGTTGTCGGCATTGCGCCTGACATTTGCTTCATTACTGCAGCAACGATCATCCATAATCCGCCCGCGGCGAATGCTGCTGCTACTAATCCTAAAACTATGCATTTTGGGTTGCATTGTCCCGTCATATCTTTTGCCATTAATTAATCACCTCTTAGTATATCGGCGATAGTGCCGATGCCTCTATGAAATACAAGTCGTTTTTGTTATATTAATGTTTTCGTACTATAGTCGTACTTGAAGAAAGAAAAATACGGGCCGTGTGGGATTGTTCAAAGTAGCGAGCGAAAGCGAGCACTTTGAACTCGAGCAACAGCAGTTGCGAAGACGTTCAAATCCCCTCATAGTAAATAAAGTGCCACAAAGTGAAGAAAAAAATACGGGCCGTGTGGGATTTGAACCCACGACCACCCGATTAAGAGTCGGGTGCTCTACCGCTGAGCTAACGGCCCATATCAGACGAGAATTCTGAAGTGCTTTAAAAAGTATTCGCCAGCGTCTCGCGACATCTGCGAGACGAGAGAAGAGTTTTGACCCTGTTTTCGCAGAAAACAGCGAATTAAATGCTTCTCGAGCCGAACTGAGGAGCGATTTGATCAAACTTTCCGAAAGTTTGAAAGTACGACATTTAAATCATAAGTTTTATATACTAGAAAGTATGACAAAATAATCATGGTAGGTGCATTAGAGAAGTTAATTGAAGACAAAATCAAGCCGATGTTAGAGGAAGCTATGCAGAAGAACCTCGGAATTACGGTCAGTGAGCTGGAAACTGATATTTCTGACAGACTAAAAAGATCTTCGTTGCTTGAGTTTGACGTTGACACAAGGTTGAAATTCAAGGATGCGAAAAAGAAGTTCAAAAGAGAATATGTTGCGCATTTGCTCCAGTTGAATTTTGGAAATGTTGCTGATGTTGCAAAGATTGCTTTGGTTGACAGGAGAAGCATTCATAGAATTGTTGCTGAAATGAAAATTGAAGTGCAAAAGTTCAGAGATAATATGCAGAAGGGCGAGTATGTCAAGCAGTTGGCAGTGCAGGACATCATTCAGGAAAGTTTGGAGCATTACAAGACTGCATTGAATCCAGTCAAGTACGAAGCGTTGTACAAGCAAGCTCCAAGTTTGTCAAAGAATATTATCAAAGAGCTGCCTGAAACGCCAAAGAATTTGAAAGAAGCTGAAAAAGAGTTTGAGAAAAGGTATTTTGAGAAAGCTTTGCATGAAAATAACAGTAATATTTCAAGAACTGCGAGAAAGATTGGATTGAGATTTGAAACTTTGCACAGAAAATTGAAGAGTTTGGCTATTTCTGCGAAGATATAATCAGAATCTCACTGAGGCTTGCAGTCCTCCTTCAACATTTTTTACTTCTGCCTTGCCTCCAAAATCTGGTTCAAATTTTTCAATTCCAAGATAAACTCCTATACGCATTGGAGGCCCATCATAAAGCATACTTGCACCAACTCCTTTGCCCCATCCTTTCCATTCTTCTGTTTGAACTGTTTCAAATTTGCCGAATCTGTAATGGCCGGATTCAACCTTGAAAGAACTATACGGAAGCATTCCCTCTATACGAAATGTGAACGGTTCAAGAATTGTCTCCAACCCGGCAACTGCCCTGAGCGTGTATGGTTGAGTTAATTCCGTGAATACGAATGAGGCGAATTCTGTAGGAAGAGAGTCGGATGTCTGTTTTTCAGTTTCATAAACTCTCCAGCTAGGTTTTGTCACAGAATTCGGACTCCATTCTAATTCTCCGCCTGCATAAAAACGCATCTGAGGGATTCCTGCCGAAAGTACTGCGCCAGCTTTTGGTCTTAAATCATATCCAGTGGGAGAATTTGTTGTTGTTTCACCAGTCAAGAAATCCACGTCTTCCGGATGCACAGGCGTTGTTCTTATTCCGGCTGGAAGTTTTGTCTTGGTATAAACTACGCTTGCTCCAAAACGGTATTCTGGATAAACTTTGAATTCTTGTTTTGGCGGCTCTTTGCCTTGTCTAATGCTTTCTTTCTTTGCAACATAATACTCTCCTGTGGGAGAAATATTTGCTACGCAACCAATAAGTGATGCTATGAACGCACCAACAAGTCCGTGATAAATTTTCGTTTTCATTCAATTACGCCGTCTAAAAGCAACTACAAATTATTTAAAAAATGAAGTTAAAACATAAAAAAAATCAGTTGAAGCTTCCTGCGCCGAAGATTGGCGGTCTGTTTTCGTCTTCTACGACAACAGTGACGTCAAGCTTTACTTCATTGCCTGCGCTGTCGCGTGCGGAAATGATGACGTGGTGTTCACCTGCATCATCATAGCCAGTTGTCTTCACGTCGTTGTTCATCCAGCCAGAGTAGCTGACGCGTACTTCATCGCCTTCTGGGTCTGTGATGACTGGCTCAAGCTTGACTGTTTCGCCTTCTTTGACAGTAACCGGGCTGTCTAATTCAATGACGGGTGCTTTGTTGGCCGCTTTAACGGTAAGCAGGAACATTTTTTCCGCGTTTAATTCGCCATCGTTTGCAATGACTTTGAGTTCATAGTCGCCTGCATCTCCAATCTTGGTTTCCCATTCGCCATTTTTGTCAAGAGGGAATTTAAAGCTGTACGTGAGATTGTCTCCGTCAGGGTCAGTGGCGCTTGGTTTGACCGTTACTTTTTGTCCTTCCTTGATTGTTTGTGCAGGAATATCTGCCATAACTGGAGCTCGGTCTACATTTGTGACATTAACAACTATTTCAAGGCTGGTTCTTGCTCCTTTATTGTCTTGTGCAATTATTACGACCTTTTGCATGCCTGCATCAGTAAAGCTGATCTCTTTGCTGGCACTGGTCATCCAGCCGATGTATGAAACATTAACCGTGTCGCCTTCCGCGTCAGTGATTGTCGGCTTAAGCGTTACAGTTTCTCCTTCTTTTGCATCTACTTTTTGCGCGAGTTCAATTGCTGGTGCTTTGTTCTTTGATTTGATAACAAGCAGTACTTGCTGTGAGACTGTGTTGCTGCCGTCTGATGCAGTAATTGTTGCAATGTGCTCGCCTGCATCTCCTGGTTTAGTTTGCCATTGTCCTTTTCCATCCAATGGAGTGCTGAATGTGTATGTGATAGGGTCTCCGTCAGGGTCTACTGCGCGAAGGTTGGGGAAACTGACAAAGTCGCCTTCAGTGGCTTCTTTCTTCGGGAGATCTTTTGTATCAATCTTTTTCTCGTCTGTCTTATTTACTTCCACAGGCACGCTTGCAATGGCTGCTGGTTTTTCAGCAGTTTTGTTTTCGCTGACATTTCCCATTGTGGTCTTGCTTGTAGTCTGGTTGTGCACAGGCATAACTGGAGCACATGCAATAAGTGCTATGACGAGAAGCACAACGATTGTTATTTTGTTCATAGTATCTCCCCCGTTTTAAGTAGGACTATTTTGTTACTATTGCAGGATACTCAAATCATATTTAAATTTTTACGTTGTCGAAGATATAGTACTGCGAGCAGAAGTTGTTT
>CAZNFZ010000052.1:0-4163 GCA_964572665.1 uncultured Methanosarcinales archaeon | reverse complement strand
TAGATTTCTTCGTTTTCAGCTTTTTCAAGCGCTAGAGTGAGTTGCGTAACGAGTGTTTTTTTGTCTCCTCGTTTTAGTGCTATTCCTGCCGCTTGCAGGTGTATTGTAATCTCCTCTTTTACGCTCATTGCTTCTTCTGTTTTAGCCATGAATAGCACTGGTTTGTACGTATTTAATAATCTTTTGTCGTACAATTAAACTTAAATACTCCCTCTCCATTAATTTGCTTCAAGAATGCCAGGGGTGGTATTGAATGAGAGCGAATCAGAAAGGGGCCAAGGGGTTTAGTGTTGTTTCTGCCGTTATCGGCACGAAGGCTGAGTAGGCCTTTTTTTATGATTTTTCTCTTTGATTGTTTCGGCGTTGTGGTTGACTGGAAGTCTGATTACGTTATTCCTTTGTGGGCAAAGTATGCCAAAGTTTCTGATGCAGAATTCAAAAAGCAGACAACTGAAGAGCTTTCATTGTGTGAGACTGGCCAGATTACGCAGAGTGAGCTTTGGCAGCAGGTTGGCAGGAAGTTTAACGTTGAGCCTGCTGGTTTGGAGCACATTTTCATTGAATGTTTTAAGCAAAAGGCAAAATTGGATGACGGCGTGGTGCGCGTTATCAAGAACTTGCCGGAAGCGTATTTGCTGAGCAATCAGATGCCATTGGCTGCAGAGTTGTGCAGGCAGAATGGCTGGTTTTCTTATTTCGCTCGCACATTCTTGAGCTTTGAAATGGGGCACATGAAGCCGGATCCCCGCACTTACCATTCTGTTGCAAAGGAGCTTGGAGTGCAGTCGCCTGAAGTAATTTTTATAGACGACAAAAAAGATAACGTTGAGGGTGCTTTTAAGTGCGGAATGAGGGGTATTGTGTTTTCAAGCGCTGAACAGCTTGCCGCTGATCTTGAAAAGGTTTATAATGTTAAATTGAATAAGAGGAAGTATGACGTCGCTTGAGTTTGCAAAAGAGGTCAAAGATTGGCTGCAGGAAGTTCTAAAACAGATTGACCCGAAAACAAAAATCTCGCTCAAGCAGCCGTGGGATGCGTTGAAACTTATTGATAAGCTTGAATTGGAAAAAGAGGACATTAAAGGACATATCGAAACAGGAGTTAAGTGGGATGTTCCAATAATTCTTGGCAAGGGTTCTGTCATTAAGTTTCCAACGCGCATTGAAGGTCCTGTTATTATTGGTGAAAACACGATTATCGGTCCGTATGCGTATTTGCGCGGACCGGTCATTATCGGCAGTGATTGTAAAATTGGCTCTTCAGAAATAAAAAATTCCATTATAATGGACGGCTCATTCGCAGCACATTTCAATTATGTTGGCGATAGCATTATTGGCAAGAAATGTAATCTTGGTGCGGGAACTAAGATTGCCAACATGCGGTTTGATGGTGAAATCATTAAAGTTGCAACAGGAAAAGATAACGTCAGCAGCACTGGCATGCGCAAGCTGGGCGCAATTCTTGAATCAAGTGCGCAGACCGGCTGCAATTCAGTTTTGAATCCGGGAACGTATGTAGCTAAGAAAGGCAAAGTTTTGCCTGGCGCAGTTGTTTCCGGATTTATAGAGTAGACTTCTCGTCGGCAGATTTAATAATCGTTCAATTTTCCGGCTGATATGCGGGTTGGGTTGTATACAGAATGCTTGAAGCACAAGCATACTGGGGTGGAAATTCATACGAGTGCTCTTATTGGAGGGCTTAAAGGTACTCCGAACACTATTACGTGTTTCCATTCGAACGATCCTCAGCATCCGCGCATAGAGAACGTTAATCATTCTGTTTTTTACAAGCCGCCATTCAAGGTTCCTTTTTACCAGTTGGCGTCATCGCTTTTCCACTATAATTGCTTCAACCATCTTGATGTTTTGCATCTTCCACATCCTGATGTGCCGTATATTTTTAAGCCAAAAGTTCCAGTAGTCATGACGATTCATGATATAAGTCCTTTTTTTCTTCCGCATTTTCATCCTTCCAGAAGGGTTGCTTATTTCAGGCGCATTCTTCCGTTGTATTTGAAAAAAATTGATGCAGTTCTTGCTAGCAGCGAGTCAACCAAGGCAGATTTGATTAAGTATTATAAGATGCCCGCGGATAAAATTCACGTGGTGCATCTAGGGTTGCCGCTGAAAGTGGCTGCCGTGAAAAAAAAGGAGCCGTTTATTCTTTACGTTGGAACTCTTGAGCCGAGAAAAAACATTGAAGGGATTGTCAGGGCATACGCAATTCTTAAATCGCAGGGTTTCAAGCAAAAATTGGTTATTGTTGGAAGGAAAGGGTGGGAATACAAAAATATTTTCAGGCTGGTTGAGCATTATAATCTACAGGATGATGTTAGTTTCAAAGGGTACGTTTCTGAAAAAGAAAAGAATGAATTGTACAAAAAGGCAGAATTGTTTGTCTGGCCTTCTTTTTATGAAGGTTTTGGATTGCCGGTTCTTGAGGCGATGGCCAGCGGAACTCCAGTTGTAACATCCAGAGTTTCTTCTCTGCCAGAGGTGTCTGGTAGTGCTGCAATTTTGGTTAATCCTGAGAGTCCCGAGGATATCGCAAGGGGTATACGCGAGGCTTTGTCGGCAACAACATATAAAAAGCTGGCAAGGGAAGGTCTGAAAAGGGCAGGGCATTTTACGGTGGAAAAGATGATTAAGGAAACACTTGCAGTGTACGAGGGTGTGGTTAAAAGATGAAAGCAAGTGTTATTATCTCTGATACTCTTTCACAAAACATGCTTCTTGTTGACATGCTTGCTCTTTGTACGCAGGATTTTCCAAAAGGCCAGTATGAAGTTATTCTTCCCGATTTGGGATTATTAAGCACTGAGGAAAAAGCATTGCTTGCAGAGTTTGAAAAGCAGTATTCTCATTTCAGGGTGCTTAAACATGATGGTAAGAATCGCAGCGTTATGATGGGTGAGGCTGTTCGTCAGTCAAAAGGCGAGCTTATTTTTTTTGTTGAGTCGCATTGTCTGGTGCACAGGACTTGGCTGCGGGAATTTGTTGATTTATTCAAAGACAAAAAGGTGCAGGCAGCGCTTGGCTACATTAAAACTGTGCCTACAAGTTCATGGGTGGGGCAGGCTGAAGAAATCAGCAGGAAGAAAGTGATGGAGTCTTTCGAAAGATTGGATGTAAGCGACTCTTATTTTGATGCTCATAACGTCGGTATTACACGAAAGTGTTTTGATTCAATGGGCGGTTTGCCTGAAAACTTGCCTATTATGGCGGAGTTTGTATTGGGCGCACAGTTGCACAAGAATGGCATTAAAATTGTTCATTTTCCTCAAAGCAAGATTTGGCATTTCAATGATGCTACTTTTTCATATTATTCTTCTGTCGTGGCCTCGCAGGGTGAGGACAAAACAAGGATGTTGAAATCGCACGGTAGAGAATTTGTCCAGAGATACTTTCCGCTCAGCCAAAAATTCATGAATCACTTGACACTTTTCCGATTGTTCAGGCTCCCGCTTCTTGTGATGGAAAAGTTGCTGATTTACGAAGGGATTGCGGGTTTTGTGTGCGCAAAAACGTTGCGTATGAACGGGCTCGCTATGCGTTTCTTCAAATTGTTTGCAGAAAGCAGCCACAGGTATGGGTTGTTGAAAGGGCTTTAATTGAATAAATTTTTAAAGTATATTCTCTACACCATACATAAAGAGGTGATCGTATGCATAACTGTAATTTTAACAAGACTGCTTTATTGGTTAACTTGAGAAGGATTATTTGGCGTTTGGAAACTTACAAGAAGGATGCGAAGGCTGCCAATCATCCGCTGTGTGGAAAACTATTGGATGACATGGAAGCTGATTTGAAAAAGTACAGCAAGAAGCTGGAAGATGCTATTGTTGGCTTGTCAAAGGAAGGGAAGTTCGGCTTTTGCGATAAGTGCTGATTACTGGCTTGCCATTGAATTCGTAATCTCATATTTTGTGATGTTCTTATAGAGAAATAGCTCTATTGTTCTTGTGCTCTTACTCAGAAAATATGTGAGTAGCGAGGGGGCTCGTGGCCCCCTTCGCACACTCGTGGATGGTGGCTTTGCTGTTTATACTAGTAAGGCCCTATTAAATAACTCCTTGAAACAACATGGAACAACATGGAACAAGCAAATATTTTAATATACTGCAAATAAAATGGAACAACATGAAACAAGTTTGGGTGGTGGC
>CAZNFZ010000051.1:0-1749 GCA_964572665.1 uncultured Methanosarcinales archaeon | reverse complement strand
TATCCGTTTCATCCAATCGCGCAAGAACGTCCGCACGTAATGCCCACGTTGCCGCGGGAGTCATGCATCATACTCCTTGCGCAAGGTCCGTTTCTGTGATGGAGCCAACCATTACTGGTTCCCTTGCGGGTCGCCTTTGATGGTGGGCAGACTTTCCTCAGCAACGTGAAGGAAAACCTTCACGAGCCCCAAAGAGCAAGCTCTTTGAGGTTACCCGAAGCTCAGTACCTACCCAACCCCGACGATAAACATATATATTACTGTATATAAATCTAATGGTGTGGAAACCAAAATTGTGGTTGGTGGCAGCGAAAAAATGAATAGTAGTGGAGGGTTAAAATGGCAATAATTGAATCAATGGAAAGTAAGCGAATTGACAGTGAGAAAGCATTTCAGAATTGGCTTGATAAAAATGAAATTCCTTATTGGTATATTAAGCAAGATATTGAAACATTCTCTCCAGCGTTAAGAAAATATTTTGTCAAGAGACCTGATTTCCTCATTTTGATACCTAATATGGGGTTTTTCCTTGTGGATGTGAAATATAACAAGCCAGCCGAGAAATATCCCAAGTTTTTTATTGATGCTGAAGAAGTACAGAAGTATGCGAATTTACAAAAATTATTCAATTTGCCTACGTGGTTTGTTTTATCTTCTGATGAATCTCATTTCAAAACGTGGTATTGGATACCAACCATGGATGTTTTAAGTAAAGATTTTGAACAGGAAAGAAAACAAGACAAACATAAATATTATTCCGTTCCAGTTGACAAGTTTGTCCAAGTTGCGGATTCAGATTCATTAGAAAGAGTTTTTTCACAAATGTTAAAACCTAGAGAAACTGATAAAAATTTAAAGAATATTAAACGAGAACCTAACAGCCGATTTTTTTGAGAACACTAAAATCGTCAACTCTTCCTGGTCCTGCATGACTTTTCTTTCGCGTTATGCTAAGAATCCTCGTTTCCTCTAGCTAAATTAATTTATATTAGCCCAAATATGAAGAACTTTGATGCGGGAACACAAGGTAGTTGTGGGTTGTTTAGTTCTAAATAAAGCAGAAGAGTTTATTCTGGTACAAGAAAACAATGGGAAGCTGAACTTCCCTTGCGGCGGACTGGAAGACGAACTTATGCCCAATGGAGCAAAGAGAGAAACAAAAGAAGAAACTGGGCTCCGAGTGGCTTTGGATTTTCTCATTGGAATCTATCACAATCCAAATAGAAATGGGAAAAATGTTGTCAAAGCAATTTATGCGGCACATGTTATTGGAGGAAAATTAAGCGACCACATGAATGCAGAATACTACAGCAGGCGAGAATTCAGCAAAGTCCCTAACAGAAAATTGCGCGACATTGCGGTGCGTATGGCAGTTAATGATTATTTCAAAGGCAAGGAATATTTGATTGATGTTATCAAACAATACTCTTTGAGAACACCAAAATAGTCAATTCTTCAGCGCCCTGCATGACTTTTCTTTCGTGATCAATTGAGAATTTGAATTCTGCAGCTTTTGTTTTCAGCAAATCAACACCGCGCTTCATCACAATGCAGATTTTGCCGGACTTTTTCAAGATAAACTCTGACTGATAGAAGAACTGATGATAAATTTTCTCGACGATCTTTTCAGCAATGCTTCGCCCGGGCTGAACTGGAAGAGCAATAATGCGGTCAAGGAAGTTTTTCCCGAACTTCGCGTCAAGCCACTGCATATCAGCGCGGCTGAACTCAATTGATTTAACGACTCCA
>CAZNFZ010000050.1:0-5416 GCA_964572665.1 uncultured Methanosarcinales archaeon | reverse complement strand
ACGGCGGTTCGAATCCGCCTGGGGCTATATGTTCAAGGACGAATTGTGGCAGGATATTAAGGGATTAAGCGGTATTCCGATATTTGCAATCATCATCATAGTTTCATTTCTTAGTGGAATGCAAAAGCTGGCTATTCAGCTGGTCATTAGTTTGATGCTTGCATATGCAATTACGACAATTGTTCGGCTTTTATACTTCAAACGCCGCCCTGACGGTCAAGCGTACAAAAATGTTATCGAAAAAATTGATGCATCAAGTTTTCCAAGCTTACACGCTATGCGCGCAGCAATTTTGGCAACGGTTCTTAGTATTTCATTTAGCAATAACTGGCTCACAGTATTGTTTGCGTTTTGTGCAATTGGTGTCGCCATATCTCGAGTGATGACCAAAAGGCATTATGCCTTTGATGTTATTGCTGGATTGATTCTCGGTATTGCTGTTGGCTGGCTCGCAACATTTATAAGCTGAAAAAACACAATTTCTCATATGGGGTTGTCAAGGCCGCAGGCGTTTGTCCTGTTTGCTCTGGGGCGTTGTTACGAGGAATGTGATAGGCGCTTTGCTGGCAAACCTCTTGTTGTGCAAATGTCCAAGAAATCTTTTATCGAGCTTGCCCGTGCCGCAAATATGGTGAGCAAGGGCGAGCGTGCAATGTACAAGAACTTGGAAGATTTGGAATCAAAAAAGCTGATTTCTTACGACCGAAAGTCGCTAGAGTTAACTGAACGCGGAGAAAATCGGTTCCAGGAGCTCTTGTCAAAGATTGAGCCGTATCTGTCTGTTTCTTTGTTGCTGCGCTCTGAGGATGTTCTGAAATATACGCGCATTCAGGCAAAGTTTAAATAGCAGTGTTTGGCGTTTTCTAGACATTACAGGCCCGTCGTATAGCGGTCAAGTATACGGGACTCTGACTCCTGTGACGGCGGTTCGAATCCGCCCGGGCCTATTAGTACTAAGCGTTCAGAAAAAGTCATATGCGGCACATGTCTACCGAACTTTTTCCAGTATGAATATTTTGCAATTTGAACAGGATTTGCTGGCTTAATTAACCTCATCCACTTTTCAAGAGCTGCCTTTCCTGAGATTTCATATGTTACGATATCCTTTGTTGTTTTGTATCCATGATTTGGTCGAACGTCTTTAATTGCGGCAAAACCTTTTCGCTTAAGAAGGGAATGGAGTTCATGCGCCAAAGGAGAAGCCATTAATGCAAACCGTATACGCGGATAATATGAGTAAGAACGTGTCTGCTTCGAAAATTTAAGACACCCATCAGTATCAAACAATCCACGCAGAAAATGAGGGATAAGTGCAGAATTTGAAGAAATAATTTCAGGCACTCTCGCATTATCCTTTGGTCCGCGCTTAAGGCCAAACGTATTGATAAAAAACTGGAAAATGTTCACATTTTCAATTTCAAGATTATATGCTTGCTTTCCTTTAAGTCTGATAATGCGTGGATTTACGTTGTGAAAGCATCTCCTAAAAAGAGGTATAACTCGCATCTGAAAATAAGTCAAATCATCGGTGCTTCCCGAAATGGTTATACGATTACACGTCTTGTGAAGATTGCCATCACCAAGAATAATGCCACAAAGCTCTGAGTGTACGCATTTAATTTCACATAACTTTTTACTTAGACATAGCTTAAATGCGCTGTGTCAAGATGTCCAGTGGAGAGTGCTCTTTTCCGGATAATTTACAAAAAAACGAATCCGCCCAGGGCTATATTTTCTATTCAACTATTTTTTTTGTTGCACGGATAGAACGACGTGTTCAAGCAGAATGAGTTTTTCAACTTCACTGAGTGCTTCAGGAACGCCATGTAAATTAACTTTTACTTTGGGAGTTACTTCTCTTTTATTGTGTTCATAATGTATCGTAACTTCCCTAAGATGCCATATCTGATAAAGTTCGCCCAAAGAGAATTCACCACGCACCAGCTCAGCAGCTGGAATTCTTTTCATGAATTTCTCAAACTCGCTAAAAACATAAAGTCCGGTGTCAATGCCTTCATAGATGTTTTTTATCATTTGTCTACTCGTCTTCGTCTTCTTTGCAGAATCCGCCGATTACTTCAATGCCTTCTTGGAAGAGTGTAACGTTTCCGTATTCGCTTGTTACGTTTTCTGCAAGCCTGATGGTTTTGTTGCTGACATTAAAGTCAACACTGCCATCGCTGAGCCACGCTATTGCATTGACTCTGAATTCGTTTCCTTTTATCTCAAATTGTTCAAGTCGTTTTCTTTCTGCAATAATCTTGCATGTTTTCTTTTCATCAGTTTTTGCGCACAAGCTGGTCCTCCAGCCTGTTTCTACGCAACGTTCGAAAGTATCACACTGACTGTGTACGCAGCAGCCGTCTTTGGCAATGCACTTGTCCTGTTCCCTGCAGTAAATTTTGCCGGGCGCGCATTGACATTCGCCTTTTTTGTACGTTTCTCCGAATGAACAATCAGGGGCAGGAACACATTTTCCATTGTTGCACGCTCCTGAAGCGCAATCTGTATCTATGCAGCAGTTCTTTTTGTCTATGCACGCGTTAGCGCACTTTTTTTCTCCGAAAGGACATCCGCACTTGCCGTCCTGGCAAACTTGTCCGCTCTGGCACGCAACAGTGGCGCATGAATCTGTTAGGTTTTCTTCAGAAAGTTCCGTTGCAACAGTTCCTTGATGCTGCGCTGTCGGAGTTGACTGTGTGTAAGGCTGGCATGCTGCCAAGAAAATAAGAAATAAAATGAAAAAATACCGCGCCCCCATATGATACTACTGCAGAGTCGTGGTTTAAATACCTTGCGCTTATTGTGTATAAATCTTGACTGCGCTTGGATCGTATTTCCAGTCTGGTGCAAGCTTGTTGACTTTCTTGCAATATTTTGAAAGTCGCTTTATCTTGCTTTCAGTTAACTGTAATCCGCGCACTGCTGTCATGTCCTGTGGGTTGTTTTCAATGTGCTTTCTGATGAGAACTGAATTTTTCATCAATGCCAGCAGGTCTTCTGGAAGTTTTGGTAATTGTTTTTTCTCTGCAAGGACTTCCTGCAAACGCTTGCCAGTAAGCAATTTAACGCTTGGTACTCCGTAGCTGTCTCTTAGGATGATTCCAATCTCGCTGGATGTTTTGCCTTCTTTTGCAAGCTTTCCTACAAGTAATTCAATTTCTTTTGGCTTATATATTGCCCAAATTGGCGGGCTTGCTTTCAATGGTTTCTTGCTGCCTGAATTTCCGCGAGCACGTGAATGCATCTTTGCCATAATATTCTCCGTTCAAGAACGATTGATCGCCAGTACAGGGGAGCTTTCACCACCCTGTCCCTTGAACAAATAGGATTTCACTATGGTTGTTTATAAATCTTTCTGTGTTTTTACAGACGATAAATAAAGAATAAATAAAGAAAAAGGTTAAAAAAAATTAAAGAAGTCCTCTAATGTCATCAATGCGTAATGCAACATCAGTTCCTTTCTTGGTCAAGGTCAGCAATTTAAGCCTGCCTTGCTTGTCAAAGTTGACAAGGCCTTCAGTTTCCATTTCCTGAAGAATTTTCACAACATGCGAATATGTGCAGTCAATTGTCTTTGCTAATGAACTGGCATATACTTCGCTCTTGGCGTTTCTTAATTCAACCAGCATCATCGCCGGTTTTTCACGAAAGAATGTTTTGAATATTTCCTTGTTTTTATTCACGAAACCCACCCCGGATGATTATGTAATAACACTATTCGAATATATATTTAAATGTTTCGCAGAGGCGATTTTATCGTCGATAAACTCGATTTTCATCGTGCATATCCTCACAACTGTTTAAAAATTCTTGCGATAAGCATATAAACGCCTTTCATTTGTTGAAAAACGGGGTAAGAAATGTTATTTTCTCATGACGTTGTCCGTCCGAGTCAAAAAGAGCTGGTCGAAACAGTTTCTAGAGCGCTGACCGAGAAGAAACACGTGCTTGCGCACGCTCCGACTGGTCTTGGAAAGACTGCTGCAGTGCTGTGTCCTGCGCTTGACTTCGCGCTTCAGCGTGATTTAACTATATTTTTTCTTACATCAAGGCACACACAGCACAAGATTGTGCTGGAAACTGCCAAAAAAATCATGGAGAAGAACAATATTCACTTCCAAGTCACCAGTTTGATTGGAAAGAAATGGATGTGCGCGCAGGAAAACGTTCAAAACATGCCGTCAGGTGATTTTAGCGAGTATTGCAAGTCAATGGTTGAGGGCAACCAGTGCGAGTTTTACACGAATGCGCGGGGAAAAATAAATTTTGTCGCTCAAAAAGTGTTAGCGGACCTGAAAGCAGACGCTCCTCTGCCGACTGAATCAGTCATGCTCAGGTGCATTCAGGAAAAAGTGTGCCCGTATGAAATGTCATTAATGCTGGCTGAAGAATCAAAAGTGGTTGTGTGTGATTATTTTTATCTGTTTAACCCGCACATTCGGGAAATGTTGTTTGGCAGGATTAAGAAAAAGCTTGAGCAGGCAATAATTATCGTTGACGAAGGGCATAACTTGCCTGCAAGGGTCCGTGACTTATTGACATTCCGTTTGTCTAACAAAACAATGAAGCTCGCGATTCAAGAGGCGAAAAAACACAATATAGAGGAAGCGGTTGCTGACCTTGTCGAGATTCAGGAAGCACTAAATAAATTAAGTGAGAATGTGAAAGAAGATCGGCTTGTAAAAAAAGAGCAATTTATGGAGCCGTTGCAGAAATACAAGCCTTATGACGAGATTATTGCAGAGCTTGACTTGGCTGCAGATATGGTGCGTGAAGATCAAAAGATGTCTCATATTGGCAGCGTGGTGAAATTTTTGGAAGAATGGAAAATTGACAGTTCTGGCTCTGCCCGCATTATTTCCCGCAAAGACATGTTTGTCATGCTCAGCATTCGCTGTCTTGACCCTGCCATCTTGACGAAAGACGTATTTGATAATTGTTACAACACTATTGTCATGTCCGGCACATTAAGCCCGACGTCAATGTATGCAGACGTACTTGGACTCCAGACCGCAATTAAAAAATCATTTCCGAGCCCGTTCCCAGAGCATAATAGGCGTTCATTAATTGTTCCGCGAACAACAACCAAATTCACATTGAGAAGCGAGCGCCAGTACAAGGAAATTGCGGCAGTGTGCGCAGATATTGCAAATAAAGTGCCTGGCTGTGTTATGCTTTTTTTCCCAAGCTACAGATTAAGGGATGACGTCGCGATTTTCTTCGCAGAAGCGTATGAAAAGTCTATTTTGTATGAATCTCCTGGTATGGATAAGGATGAGAAGCAAAAGCTGCTGGACAAATTCGCTTTGTCAAAGGGCGCTTTGATGGCTGTTGCCTCTGGCTCGTTCGGTGAAGGCATTGACCTGCCGGGAATCATCAAAGGCGTGATTGTTGTCGGCCTGCCCTTAGACAG
>CAZNFZ010000049.1:0-1722 GCA_964572665.1 uncultured Methanosarcinales archaeon | reverse complement strand
GCGCAAGTGGGTGGTGTCGTTGGCAAAACTGGAAGCGAAATATTTGCTGAATGATTGCTTCCTGCCACCCAATTACATAATGCGCAATGCAAAAAAGATAGCTCACATTCCAACCGCGCTTGTGCACGGCAGGTATGATTTTGTCTGCACGCCTGACATCGCATATGCGCTACACAAAGCTTTGCCAAAATCAAAACTGTTTTTCGTCTTGTCAGGGCATTCAGCAGCAGATTCTCAAATGAGAGACAGAATGATGAAGGAAATTGCTGAGATGGGGAAAAGATATGGGAATTAATGTGGAATTTAATCCTGATTTGGCTCTGAGAAGTATTTCTGAATTGAAAAACGGCAGAAAGAAAGAAGAGTGTATTCCTGAGAAGCTTGAAACCGGCAAGATATATGATTTCCTGAAGGAAGGCCAGAGAAATTATTGGTTGCAGGGCGAAATTCCCCTTTTGGAAACAAAAGGCAACCAGCAGTTGTCAAAGCCGATTGCATCAATCATAATTCTTGAATCAAGTCATTTCTTGCACAATGGAATGCCGTGGACAAAGGGAAAATACAAAGTGGTTGAAGTGTTTGCTGACGAAAGGATTCGTTTCAACGGTTTCTCAAAAGTATAATCTTTTTAAAGTAAACCTCATATTCTTGACGTATGCCAAAAAAAGGGAGACGTAATGGTAATTCCGCCATTATTCGTGATGTCATATTGGGAGGCCAAGACGGATTGGTTAACGTGCTAGGAATTGTTCTCGCGATAGCTACGGCGACTCACAGCAGGTACATTATTCTTATCTCGGGACTTGCCGCTACTTTTGCCGAGTCCATTTCTATGGCCGCTGTCGCTTACACGAGTGCAAAAGCAGGAAAGGAGTTTTATGGCAAAAGGCGCGACAGAATTTCAGAAGAATTCTCATATCCCGTTCGTGATGCTTTTGTCGTAGGGATTTCCGCAATTGTTGGTTCTTTGATTCCGCTTGTTCCGTTCTTTTTCATTTCTGTTCAGCAGGCGTTTTGGGCGACGCTTGGTTTTTCAACGTTGGTATTATTCGTCAGCGGGGCAGTAAAAGCGAAATATACAGGCACGAATCCATTCAAGTCAGCTGTTGAGATGGCAGTGGTCGGCATGACTGCAGCTATTGCCGGTTATCTTATTGGCGCCGCGTTGGGCGCGCTGCCGATAGCATGAAATGGCGTTTCATTCCGTTCAAACATTACAACCCGTTTCTGAAGATCGCGCTGAATGAAATTGCAATTACCTCTGCAAAGAATTCTCCCATTGTTTGGCTTGCTGGTTGGAAGCCAAGCTGTATTAACATCGGTTATGGCCAGCACATTCAAGAAGTCGTCAACTTGCCTGAAGCAAAGAGGAGAAAGCTTCTTGTTGTCAGAAGACAGGGCGGCGGCGGTGCAATGCTGCTAAGCAGAGATGGTGAAATTAGCTGGAGCATTGTTGCGCCCGAGAAATTTTTCCCTAAGAATCCGAACAAGATTTATGAGCGAGTGTGCGCAAGAATCGTTAGCGCGCTGAAAGACTTAGGCATTAAAGCCTGGCACAAGCCAATAAATGACGTTATTTGCGCTGAAGGCAAACTTTCAGGCGTGACAATAAAAAAAGAAGCAGGTGTTGTTTATATTGGTGGCACTCTGCTGTACAGTGTTGACGAAGAACTTGTGCGTTCTGTTCTAAGGCCTGAGCGTGACCACATTAAGAGGGAGAAA
>CAZNFZ010000048.1:0-3597 GCA_964572665.1 uncultured Methanosarcinales archaeon | reverse complement strand
GACATTTCAGTTGCACCGACAATTTCTCCTGGTGTTGCTACTGCTATGCTCATGAGGTCGTGGAATCCTGCTGCTGCCATTTTTTCAATGGATGCTGGTCCAATGCCTGGAAGATCTTCAACGCTGCTGATTTTCTTTTTTATTGGTTCGCCATCCATTTTCTTTGAGACCTCTAAAATTCCTTCCGATGTTTCTACGCGTGCGATTGTTTCTTCATCATTTTCAAATGTTCTTTTATTTGCCATGTGTATCACCTTTTTAGTTTTATTGATCGATTAATTGGAGATTTTCCGTGAGTATAAAAATAAAAAAATTACCCGCAGCAGGATTGCTGCTGGGGTGGTTGTGGGGTATTTTCTGTTTCTTTCTTTTTCTTCAAATGCTCACCTCTTGTTTTTGTTGTTCATCAGTATGGCCATTCAGCACAAGGTATTTGTACGCTTCTTCAAGCACAAGTGCTGCTTTCGGCAGGTCGTTAAGGCGCAAGGTGTTCGTGCTTTGCCATTGGCCTGTTTTATCGGTGTATCTGCGCTGCAGGTTTACAGTTCTGGTCTCGAAGACCTTGCCATCCTTGCCTGTGCGTTCATTTTTCCATATCGTTGCACTGATTGCTCCAGTGCTGAACTTTTTTTCTGGTTGGTTTTTTTCTTGTTCCATTGTTTTGCCTCTTGCTACTCGAAGATGCTTTGCATCTCGAGTTCTCGCCAAGCTTTGCTTGGCGCGATTCGCGTTTTGTTTCAACCCGCAGCTTTGCTGTGGGCGAGGTGCTCGCAATGATTACTCTAAGAACAAGCAGGGTTTAAATAGCTCAAGAAGGGGGTTGTCCAGTGTCCAGTGTAAGAAAATTATGCTATTTTTGACTTGTAGCCTAGTAAGGATTCAAGAAGAACAAATTGAGGAGTTTTATCAGATACGCGCGGTTCTGTGTAACTGAGTTCTCCAACGTACCCATTTTTGCCAGTGTGGTCTTTCATTGGAATGAGAAGTGAATATTCGTCTCCGAGCATTTCAAGGTATTCTTTCGCGTTCTTATCACTGAAAGTGTTTCGCATTTCGAATTCTTCTCCGGCTCGCGCGATTACTTCCAAGTCGGACACCTCAACAAAACCCAGTGGATTGCGTGCTGTGCTATCTTCAAGAAGTCGCAATCTTAGCGTGTCTTCACTCACTGCCACGACTGCCACTGGTACACTTTTGCTGCACCAGGCATCCGCTGTCTTGCGAACGCCTAGATAAAACCTCTTTTCCATGTGGTAGGGGTACTCTTTGAGAACATGCTTTATAAAGCTTATGACCTAAATAGGTCAACCAGTATACTTTTTTGGTCACCTAGCATTGGGGGCCACTATATAGTCCTTCACAAGATGTGTTTGACCACAATCAGCACATCTAATATGATAACGCCGCCCAGCGTCAGCAGTTCAGCCAGTCCGTTTGTCATTATAGGTCCTTGTATTCTGAATGTGCTGATTGGGTGTAAAAGATTGCAGCCGAGTCGTGTAAAGCAATCTGATGCTAAGTGTGATGTGTATCCGATTGCCAGCGGGATGCCGAGAATGTCTAATTTCGCGAAATGAAATCCTGCGTATATTATAATCGCCGGGAAAATGCTGTGAAAGAATCCGCGGTGAGCAAAAAATGTTGGAATCCAACGCGTTAATGGAAACATTCTGTTGATTTTGCTGTTCTGATGGTCAACATCCGGAAGCAAACTGCCCAAAACAACGAGTGGTATGAAAATGTACCAGTGTTGAGCGAAGAATGGAAAAAGGGCTAGGCCTGCGAGCAATCCTATCGCCATGTGTGTTCTGCCCATCATTGTCTTCACCTTTTTAATAGGTTAAGAAACTGCACTGATATAATAAGTAAATTGTTAATAACTAGAATCCGAATCCAGAGCCTGGACGAGAGACTTTATACCGACTGCCAAATTTCCTTTGAGTTTTCTTCTGCAACGGTGAAAGAGGTGCTGTTGAACTAGATTTTACTTCATATAAAACTCGTGGGCCTTTTTTACTATTCAATAGATTGCCTTTCCTTACTTCATAATCGCTGCCACGACCTGTTCTTTTTACTTCATCACCAGCCATACGATGCTGCATGACGAATACTTCTTCTGCCATTTTACCGCGCATCTTGTTAACACTAATTCTCATTCCACCTTTTTGCCTTCTAATCTGTTTTTTCATATCTTCTATAAAGCCCATTTTTAGTCGTCCCTCGGATTTCTCCATCCGCAAACTTTACAAATAACCCATCCCTGAGGAAATTCTGCTCTCAAGTGAACGTATCCTTTCTGATTGCAGTTCTTCACCTGCCTTTTAGTGCCTATCAAATTGAAAGCTGGCGGTACCGAAGACCCCTTTTTAATCCGTATTTTACCCGCACCACAATAACACTTAGCCGAGTGAGTGTTAGGGTGATCAAGATAGTGTTTTTCGTATAACGGCTTCCGTACTGTGAATAAATCATTAAGCCATCTTAAAAAGCCCATAATGATTTAGAAATAATTCACCTATTTAAATCTTTCTATTTTTACTACTATAGAATGACGAATTTTACTGCTGGCTCACTCTTGCCAGTTCTTCTTGTGGGTTTGCTTTGTAGACTTGGTTTGCGATGAATTCTATTCTATCGAAGAACGTATTTTTCTTTGCCCTGCCGATAAATTTGAATTGTTCGCCAAGTAATTCTGTTTTTAATGGCTCGAATGTTTCTGGGTTAACTCTGAATGCAATCATTTGTTCTTTATTCTTGCTGAGTAATCGTTCTGCTTGATTTCTAAACAATACCACTCTCATGTTGTCAGTTCCGTCGTCTAAGAACACATTAACCAAATAACTGTAATCAGGCATTATTGCTGAATGTTCACCGCATACCCATTGCCCTTCAACTTCTTTCAGCCTTGAGCTGCATTGAGGGCAGACTTCGAAGAACTTGGGATCGAATACTTGCACGACAGTGCCAAGAACTTCAACTTGCTCGTCGCTTTCAGTTAATTCTTTCAGCGTTTTGCGTACTGCTTTGTTTGATTTTACTTCTGGAACTGTTTCTTTTGGATTCAGATTGACTTTGCTTCCTTCGTTCAAATGTACTTCTTTGTAGCCGCGCTGGTTTTCTCTAACCATGCCGCCTGATACTTTGATTGGCGCACCAGCGCTTAATTGACTCAGTAAGTCTGCTTGGCCGCCCCAGCATACTACTCTGACAACGCCTGTATCGTCTCCGACTAAGAAGCTGCCTACTTTACCTTCAGTGCCATCTGCACGCTTAAACTCTTTAACTTCGTAAATTTGTGTAATGCGCCCTAGAATTTCTGCATTGCGCATACCTGGAAGCAAATCCTTAATCTTGCCTCCTCCTTCAAAGAGCTTGACACCTAATTCATTTGCGATAATATGCGCTGCGCCTTCTTTAGAAATGAGTCCTGCGAGTGCTACACACTTGGCATCTATCTTTAGCATCAAATCTGCTTCTGCAAGACCTGTTTTTTCTTTGATGCGCGCCAATATGTCTGGCAATGGCATTCTAATCATGTGTCACCCCAAAAATAGCAGAAATTCATGTTTTATAAATATTTGTGTGATGCGTTTACAC
>CAZNFZ010000047.1:0-5933 GCA_964572665.1 uncultured Methanosarcinales archaeon | reverse complement strand
CCGGAACACTCACTGTAAATACTCAGTCAAGCGCGTTTGATACTGTATTGTTCTTGTTTAATTCAGTGCCAACCCAGTTGCTGTGCAATGATGATTATTCAGGCATGGGCTTACAGTCTCGAGTATCAAAATCGGTAACTGCTGGAACTTACTACGCGTTAGTATCAGGACGTGGCGGCGTCAACGGCAACATAAAATTAACAACAACCTTCAAATAATCAGAAATTGATTTGTGAACGTTGTAATTATTATGTTGATTCACTAAATTGTTATCAAATAGAAAGCAAATTCATATCCTTTCTTTGCGATTTGATGTTCTTATTAGAAAGAGAATGCACACTAACACCAACCAAACGTATCCTTCTTTGATCTTTCAAGAAAGGATTAAGCTGCTCTTCTGCAATCATGCGCAGGATTTTGACGTTATCAGTATATTCGTCAATTGTTTTACTCTTGGTATGAGTATCAAAATCTTCGTAACGAACCTTAAGCGTAATATTCTTGAAAAAGAAGTTCTGTTCTTTCAGCTCACGATAAATCTCGCGAATCATGTCGTCAATCATTGCCATGATGAAGCGTTTGTTCTTTGTATCGCGCTCAAAAGTATACTGCCTGCCAATACTTTTGGTAATCCAGTCTTCGTTAACCTCCCGGTTATCAAGACCACGAGCCATATGCCATATATCTTCGCCAAAAGAACCCATTTCCTGTAAAAGTATTTCTTTTGGCATTTTAACAAGGTCATCCACTGTAATTATTCCCAAAGAGTTCAAATTGGATTCAGTTTTGGGGCCAACGCCATACAACGTACCGACTTTTTTAGGGTTAAGAAACGAGGCAACATCATCTGGAAGCACAACAGTAAGGCCATCAGGCTTGTTCTCACCAGCAGCAATCTTAGCAATCAACTTGTTTGGACCAATGCCAACACTGCAAGTTAAGTACTCTTTTTCTAACACTTCTTTCTTAATTTGCTTTGCAAGCTCTTTTGCTTCTTCAAATGAGTTGCAGCGATTGCTGACATCAAAATATGCCTCATCAACCGATACCTGCTCAAATTTGTCAGTAAACTGACGGAAAATTCTCATCACGTTACGAGATGCTTCATAATACAACTCGCCCCGAACAGGAAGAAAAATGGCAGTTGGACATTTGTGCCATGCAGTCGAAATGGGCATCGCACTCTTAATGCCAAACTTTCTCGCTTCGTAATTTGAAGTACAAACAACACCTCTTCCCCTGCCTTCTTTTGGATCAGCGCCAACAACAACCGGCTTGCCCTTCAGTTCAGGATTTTCACGCTCTTCAACCTGTGCGAAGAAATAATCCATATCGATAAGCATGATAATACGCATACTTAGATGAGAAATTAACGATTTTTAAAGACTATGCGCGGATGTCCAGTGATAAAATGGCATTCCTTCGTGAACGCGTTCTGCGGCTTGCCAATGACGTTTATGATTGTTTCGCGCGCGCCTTCTTGGAAACATGACTGGCAGCGACTGCAGTCATATAGTTTTTGGCCGCAAGGCGCGATGGGTGGGTAACTTCAAATTTATTGCAATCGATTTCACTTTTTAAACTAGGCAGAAGCTTTTCTGATTTCACGGCCCTTTCAAAAATCGCTCCATCCTCATATTTTACGTGTGAAATATAGATTATATCTTCCCTGACAACAAACAGATAAGCGTGCGAATGCGGATGGTCGTCTTTGACAGGTATAATTACGGTGTATTCGCATAATTTTTTTTGTAGAATGTCCTCTTTAAAGGCTATGTCGCGCATTTTATCGATGATCGGAGATTTTCTAGCGGCGTATTCTTTTTGAACTTTTGAAGCGAGTTCTTTCATTTTCTCCAAATCAATTTTTTCTTTGCCGGAACATTCAACGCTTATTCCATCAATGAATTCTGTTACGGTATAGATATGAGGAACTACTTTTACCATAACTCTTTCAGCACCAGGCAGACCAACCAGGCGCCTTGATGTTTCAGCAGCCGCAAGACTATTGTATTCGTTAATCTTACTAAGAAGCGGCAAACGCGTTTCGTCAAGGTTAAGCAACGCGGCTTCAAGTTTGCTTATTTCTGGATTCATGCACGGTAGAAATAAGTTCTTGTTTATATACTTTGCAGTGGTGAATGTATATTATTTTCTATATTGTGAATATATCAGTTCTCCGTCGGAAACCGAAATCATTATAAAGGGTCAGAAATCTATATATTTCAAGAGACAGAAAGGTAGGCAGGCACGGCCTGCATTGTTGAGACTGGTTCTATATTTGAGCTGGTTTCGAATGGTACTATCTTTCTTTTCTCTAATACGATAGAACCAATCGAAACCAAGGTTCGGAGATACAATGAAATTTAGTGAATTAAATCTAAAACCAGAGATATTAGAAGCTCTGCAGAAATTAAAATACGACAGCCCAACAGAAGTACAGGAAAAAGCAATCCCACTCTTGTTACAAGGAAAAGACTTAGTAGTCAGAAGCAAGACAGGCTCAGGCAAAACGTTCGCATTCTTACTGCCAATATTGCAGAATTTAACACCTGAAAACAAATTACAGGTATTAATTCTTTCACCAACAC
This sequence comes from uncultured Methanosarcinales archaeon, assembly GCA_964572665.1. Classification (GTDB taxonomy): domain Archaea; phylum Nanobdellota; class Nanobdellia; order Woesearchaeales; family ARS49; genus CABMGU01. Next base: position 3,342 of record CAZNFZ010000047.1, on the reverse strand, counting down.
GTGAACTAGCACAGCAAACAGACAAAGAAGCACATAAATTAATGGATGACATCAAAACTGTGCTATTATACGGCGGAGTAAGCATAACGCCGCAAATGGAAAAGCTTGACAGAGGAGCACAGATCGCTGTTGCAACACCAGGACGAGTCCTTGACCATTTAGCACGCAGAAGCGTAGACTTCTCAAGCATCAAATTTGTAGTCCTTGACGAAGCAGATAGAATGCTTGACATGGGATTCATCGACGATGTAGAAAAGATATTGCGCGCAACACCAAAAGACAGGCAAACAATGCTGTTTTCAGCAACCATGCCTGACCAAGTTGTCAATATTTCACAGCGCTACATGAGAGAACCGGAAACATTAATGCTCCAGCAAGATGAAATTACCGTCAAGAAAATCAGGCAAAGAGTGTTTGGAATTGACCGAAAACTCAAACTCGACCTTTTGATGAAAATACTCAAAGAAAAAGAAGTGCGCAAAACAATTGTATTTTGCAATACAAAAGACTGGACAGAGCGCATGGGAGACATTCTTTGGAAAAAACGTTTCAAGGCAACCAGCATCCACTCAGGATTAAGCCAGAACAAGCGCAACCAAGTCATCCAGGAATTCAACAACGGAAGATACAACATTCTTGTAGCTACTGACGTTGCGGCCAGAGGACTCCATATTGAAGGCGTAACACACGTCATCAACTACGACATTCCACGCAATCCAAAAGACTACGTGCACCGCATCGGCAGAACAGGCCGTGCAGGCAAAGAAGGAGACGCAATCACCTTTTTGACCCAGATAGACGAGCACTTATTGCGCGCAGTAGAGTCAGAAATCAAGATGTTCCTGGAAGTACAGTATATTACTCCAGAAGGCAAGATAATGACGCCACCGCGAGACAGAAGCCACTTAGATTCACCTGCACCGCCACACATGCCTCACGCAGGAGAAGAACTCAAAGTCCACACGCACTCTTCAGATACATCAGGAGACGACTGGGGACTGGACTAGTTTCGCAACCTATCGCCAAATTCGCTGAATTTGGCGGAGGTCTCGAAATGCCCCGCATTTCGCAACCTTTTTAAACCCCCTTCTTGTTTTCTATATACTGTAGTAGTGGGAGGGGATTAAATTGAAGACAGAATTAACAGTAGCAATAATCATCGCGTTATGCGCAGTATTAGCAGTAGCAGTGAGCGCAGTAGTATAATGGTAGTAATGCGCAGTTTTCTTGTGCAAACGCTTTGCAGGTTAGAAGACACTCCAAACGTCAGCATAGAAGAAACACTTGAAGGATTTGACGTCAAAGGACCAGGCTATGAGCTTAACGTCACTGAACAGCCAGCATCATATGTGTACAAGGACGCAGGCGTTGAAATAACAATGGAGAAACGAAGCAAGGCAATTGTATGTTACGAAATGAAAAATTGCTCGCGCACAGAACAGCTGAACATTCTTAGGCAATCCGAAACTGGCGTAGCAAGAGAACTCCTGTCAAAACTGCCAGGGAATATGAACGCACTGGCATTCACCGAAGACCTTGGAGATGCTGTCAGGCTGGTTGAAGAACAAATACAATATAGAAATAAAAAATAATTCTATTTACAGTCAATTTTTGCCAATGCATCGCCAATCTTGTCAAAATTCTCTGTCAAGACTTTCACGGCCTCTTTTGCAAGGTCGTATTCTGACGCAAATGTTGCAAGCCATGCTTTTGTATCACGCAAAGCATTAGCAACAGACTTCATAGAATCAGGAGCAACCTTGCCAGATACATCGCACTTGATGCCTGCCATCTTGCTGCCGAGTTCCTCTATCTTCTTATGAAGAACGTCATACGCCTCTTTAGGAATGTCATATTCTGTTTTGAAAACAGCGAGCCAATTCCTGACATCACGAACTATATTCACAACATTTCGAACGGACTTGTTATCAATTCTTGCCGGCATAAAAGCACCTCTTTTTGCTTATATGTGCTGATTAGTTGGCTGGTATAAAAAATCTTATGTACGACAGTATGTACACAAGCCATTAATAGAAAAAGGCCTTATCTGTCTTTATGAAAGCAGCAGCAATCATATTATTTGCAGTCGCGATATTCGCGGTAGTTGCGCTCGTTAATCTAAATAATGCGAATCCAAGCGCATTTGTCGTTCAACCATCAACAGACAGAGTTCTCGGCTATTGCCCAGTACGAGATGCAGGAATGGACTGCTACATTGGCGGAAGACAAGGCGTATGCAATTGCCAGACAGCAGACCAATATAGGCCATTATACTGGCAACGCAATAACTGCGCCTGTGTAATTCCTTCATACCTACAAGGCGTCTGGCAATCGTAATTTTTGATTCCTATAAATTTAAATAACACCACTTTATCTAAAACGTATGCCAAAAAAGAGCGAACACTTTGTAGAAAAACAATCATCAGGACATTTCAGCCCAACAGAATCCTGGAAAAACCCTGATTTTCTAGCAAGCCCAGATGCAAGACTGCTGAGAATTATGGCAGAATATTTGGAGCCAGCAGCACGATTCAGAAAAAACGACGTGCACAACATAATAGTATTCTGGGGAAGCGCCAGACAACTACCGAAACTCAAGAAATACTACGCTGACGCGGAAAAACTCGCAGGCATGGTAACAAACTGGTCAAAAAAACTCGGAGAAGGAAAAAGACAGTTCTTAGTCGCAACAGGCGGCGGAGAAGGCATAATGGGCGCCGCAAACAAAGGCGCAAGCGAAGCAGGCGGCAAAACAGTAGGGCTGAATATTACTTTGCCGTTTGAACAAAAACCAAACAAATACATCACCAGAGAACTATCAATACAATTCCATTACTTCTTCATGCGCAAATTCTGGATGGTCTACCTGGCAAAAGCATTCATCGCATTCCCAGGAGGAGTAGGAACAGTAGACGAACTATCGGAAGTACTTACCTTAGTGCAGACAGGAAAGCCAAAGAAAACAATGCCGATAATACTTTACGGCTCAGAATACTGGAATGAAGTGTTAAATTTGAAAGCCATGGTAAAATGGGGAACAATAAGCGAAAAAGACCTGGAACTCTTCAAAATCTGCGACACACCAGAAGAAGCATTTGAATATTTGACAAAAAGATTAACAGAATTATACCTTTAATTATGCTTCAACAGCTACTTTCTTGGCCGGAATTTTCGCAGCTGTTTTCTCTGAAGCCTTTGTTGTAAACTCCTCAACAATAATCGCGCACTTGCACGGCAGCTTGTAAGAAGCTCTCTTCATTGCACGTCGTGCAAGAGGAATATTATCCTTGTAAGTTTTAATTGTAAAGATTGGCTGACCTTCAAAAATTCTTGCCGCAATGC
>CAZNFZ010000046.1:0-1517 GCA_964572665.1 uncultured Methanosarcinales archaeon | reverse complement strand
AAAACTTGCTGTTTCAATCGCAGATACAGATAATGGCTTTCAGTTGTTGCATTTTTTATTACAAAAAAGGCAGGAATAGCAACGATAAGCACGATTAAAACTGCAGTTATAAATGCAGCCACTCCTTTATACTTGATGCGTTTTTGCATCCAATTGTATAATGGATAAAACACGAAGGCAAGTATGCTGCCGCTGAGTATGCTGGTCAGGAATGGAAATATGATTAATAGGCTGATTACTGCAACAACCGCAATCATTCCTACGAAGAAGTATTTGCCTTGTGAACCATCTTTTAACATACATAAATAGTTCGCCCCTGTATTTATAAACGTTATGCTCCGCAATATTTATAAGTCAGCTATTGGCGTGAATATCATAGGAGCCCGTGGTCTAGCGGTTATGACGGCTCGTTGACGTCGAGCAAATCCCCAGTTCGAATCTGGGCGGGCTCATTTTTAAGATAAAAAATAAAAAAAATAAGAAAATTATTTCTTGAAGCTTAACAATGCCACAATAACTGAGAGCGCTCCGACAATAATTTGTATCCACGGAGTTCCTCCTGTTAAGGTGCTCAGCCACGAATAGAGCTTTGGCACTAAATGCACAAGACCGCCGATTAGCAGCAGCCACGGTGCCCATTTTTGTAAATCCGCCATGTTTTCTACCTCCTATGCTTTTTTGAATTCTCGCGCGCCTCGAATGCCGCGTGAAAGTCCGCCGAAATAAAACGGATAATTAGCAACTATATCGTACGAATGTTTTGCATAATCAACATTTATTCCAGTAAATCTAATTTCTACGTTGTCTTTATCGATTGCTCGCTGCTCAAGCACTTCAGGTCGTGCAAGATACATGCGCAATTTAGAATATCCGCGCGCATGCAATAAATTGTCACATCGCTTTGTCATGTTTCCAAATAAGGCGCCGGCCAGCCGGTCATATTCAAAATTTTGTGATCCGATAGATAGTACGTGTGGGCTTTCGGTAACTTCAACAATTCTGTCTTGCTTGTCAGCTCTGCTGAGAATTTGTTGGACAAAATAATCTTTTCGCGGAAGCAGCCATGTTTTGCTGCTTATGTGTGCAAAATGGCCTTCTTGCGCTCTTGCCAGGATAATATTCTGTTCTGGATGTAAAGCATCATCAAAAGCTGCAAAATATTTTCCGCCAACGTCTTTCAAATATATTCCTGCAGTGCGTGTTGCTAAATATTCGCTGCCTGAAAGCTTTGTTTCAATTCCGCTAACAACAGCTTCGCGAACACTCCATAGTGTCGAGTTAAAATCAGAAGCGAATTTTACTGCGTCAGGCAATACAAGCCCGTTCTTGGAGATTGGAGTAAATGCTGCCTCTTCCGGGCTGGAAGCATCTTTTCTGCGCCCTTGATACTCTGGCCTTACCAGTTCGATGAACGTTGTATCGCTAAGCATGCCAGTCTTTAACGCAGAATTGTATTTATGACTGATGTACTGGAAGTACGACACTATATGTTTTTAGAAGCTGTCAAGTGTTCTTTC
>CAZNFZ010000045.1:0-5471 GCA_964572665.1 uncultured Methanosarcinales archaeon | reverse complement strand
GCAAGAGCATTGAACGCGTTCATCATGGTCTGTTCGCCGTGAGTTGGGAAAATGTTTTTGGGCTTGACCATGGATATCATGTCTCGTAAATCTTCGCGTGAGCTGTGGCCTGAGACGTGGATGTCTTGGAATAATCTAACTCCAAGTTTCTTAAGTTTTTCGTCCATAATCGAGCGTTGTTTTACATTTATTTCTGCAGGGATTACATGTGAGCTGAAAATGACGTGGTCGTCTGGTGAGAATTTCCATTGGTATATGCCGTCTATCATCTTGCTGAGCGCGCTTTGCGGCTCTCCCTGATGGCCGGAAACGACGATCAAGTACTTGTCCTTCCCTTTTTCTTGTATTTCTTTGAGTTTTTGCCTGATTTGTCGCGAATATTTCAAAACTTCTGCGTGTTTGAATAAGTCAAAGACTTCCGCGTCTTTTGCCGCGTAGCAGTATTTTGCCGTGCTTCTGCCCATGAAAACTACCTTTCTGCCGAGTAACTTGCCAAATTCAGCGATTGATTTCAATCGCGCGATGTGGCTGGCAAATGTTGTTACAATAATTCCTTTTCCTTTGCTGTCAACGTCCATTAAAACTTCTCTTAGCATGTCTTTTGCCACTTGTTCGCTGGGAGTTTTTCTGTTCTCAGTAGCGTATAAGCAGTCCTGAATGAGCGCAAGCACTCCTTTTTCGCCTAAATTTTTTAAATGTTCAAAGTTTGCCGGACTGCCGAGCGTCGGGTGTAAATCTAATTTGTAGTCATTTCCATACATGATGATGCCGTGTGGTGTGTGTAATGTTGCAATAATTGTTTGTGGCGTGCTATGCGTGATGTGGCAGAATTCAAGTTTGATGTTTTTGGAAAGTGGCATTGTCTGTCCAGGCTTTAAAGCGATTATCTTATTGGGCAGGTCTATTTTTTCATCGTGGCAAATTGTTCGAATTAATGCTGCAGTAAAAGGAGTGCAGATGATGGGCACGTCATATTTTGCAGCCATGTATGGTGATGCTCCCATGTGGTCGAGGTGTGCGTGTGTGAGAACAATTGCCAGGACATTTGGGCGCCAGTCCTTGATTAAGCCGTCTTGAGGGATTGCTTCTGCTTTCTTCAGTCTGGCCTCAGTTAGATTTCTGAACTCGCCGATTTCTTCTTCAGTGAGCGCTATATAATTAGGTAAGTGCAGTCCCATGTCAAAGAGAACTACTTCATTGTCAACTTTGACCGCAGTCATGTTCCTGCCTATTTCTCCCCATCCGCCGACTGCCGCTATTTCAACGCCCATGGCGGTGTGCTATTGCGCTGTCGTTATAAAGTTTACCTCTCAACAATTTTCATTTGAGTATGAGAAGTCGTACTGTACATGCCGAAATTTTAAGACCAATTTAATCCTATTAAGGCATATGTACAAAAAAGGTTCGATAACAACATTGTTGATTGTGGCGCTTGCCGCGCTCGGTCTGATGACTTTTATCAGTTTCACAAGTGATGTTACTGGCGATTTTTCGGATTCAAGTCTGAATAAAGTTGGTCTGCAGTCAGCAGGTCAATCATCATATGTCATTAATCAGCAGCCGCAGACAACAGGCGCTGATGTTGCTCAAGTGCAATTGCAATGTTATATCTGGAAATATGACCATCCTAATGTTCAGGCGCCAGCTGAAATAGCCGGCTTATGTGCTAGATTTGGCGTGACTGTTTAATTCATTTTCTCATAACATTTTTAAAAGGGCACTAGACTTTCTCATAGATACGCGGAGGTTCCCGAGTGGTCAAAGGGGATAGCCTCAAGCACAACTTACCACAGTTGATTGTGGTGAAAGCTATTGGCTTAGTGCCTTCGCAGGTTCGAATCCTGCCCTCCGCATAATGCGCCGGGTTTCAAAGGGGATGGCGCTTGAATCCCCTTTGACTATTATTGCGAAGCCTATTTTTCGCGTTCCCGTTTCCGCATTTACTCATTTTTTATGGAGCAAACATTTATTACAAAGTTCATCTTTCTTTCTTTCATGAGAAATGCAACGTTAATCATGGTTCGTGACGGTAACAAAATATTGCTCGGCATGAAAAAGAAAGGTTTTGGCATTGGCAAGTGGAATGGTTTTGGCGGCAAGGTAGAAAACGGTGAAACTATTGAAGCTGCTGCATTGCGCGAATTAAGAGAAGAATCTGGCTTGCTTGTTGAAGATGTTAAAAAATCTGCAGTTATTACATTCAAATTCCCGCACAAGCCGGAGTGGGACCAAATAGTTCACGTTTTTACTGCAGACACTTGGGCAGGGGAACCTATTGAAACTGATGAAATGCGCCCAGAATGGTTTGATATTGGCAAAATTCCTGTTGACAAGATGTGGTCTGATGATCCTTACTGGCTTCCGCACGTGTTGGCAGGAAAGTTCGTCACAGCAACTTTTGTGTTTGCTCCAAATGAGTCAATTCTTGAGAAAGAAATTAAAGTGAACTAGTCCGACCTTCAAAATGGTCTGATGCAGCGATTAATCCACATATAACTCCGGCGATTAACATCCATATGCCAAATTGTGAACTTAGAAAAACTCCTCCTAAAAAAGCCAACCCGACAGCAATTAGACCTAATATTCCGCCGGCAAAATAGGCAGCGACTAATGATGCTATCGTAACAAAGGCAGGCAAAGCAAGAATGAGGCTTGACGCTCCGCTGTTTGGGGCTAATGTTTCTGCAATACCTGCGAAAGCACCAACAATCTGTGCTTCTGGATCAAAGCCCACATACAGCCATAACCCGCTCAAAAACCCAAGACCTATTACGAACTCTTGCACAAAAATTTTACCTGCGGTTGGCATAACTGAATCAAGAACTTTCTAGTTATTAACTATTATGGAGATGTAAGCTAGAGAATTAGGAATATTTTTTCAATATATTGTTATTACAACTAAGTCAATATTTTGTCTAAATCTTAAATCCGCTAAGTCTTTTCTGTAGTTCTTTTTCAAGATTCATAGGAGTTGTCGAAGTCGCAGGCTTTCGTTTCTTCGTCGAACGTTTGGCTTTTTTCGGCTTCCGAGAAGTAGCGCCAAAATATTTACGCTTATATTGTTCGATAGACATAGTTCTCATGCCTCGGTTACAAGGTCCACAAATCGGTCTTAAATTTGAGATGTGGTCACTTCCACCACGCGCTTTGGCTTTATTATGTCCAACTTGATAGTCATCATGATAAATTATGCGAGTCTTACAACAATAGCACTTTCCACTAGGTTTACTCTTGCCCATGTATGTTTGCCAAACGAGGCTTCGTGTATTTTTATCAATAGGCCGTCTTTTGTGTTCTTTGACGTGCTGACTGAAACCTTCAATCTTAATTGGCTTTATTTTAATAGGTTTAATTCCAAAGAAATCTTTGACCATATCAGTCGAGGCTTCCCAATCTTTCTTCTATTTTTGCCAATTCTTGTTCGAGAACGTCTATTTTGTTTCGCGCCATTTTGACGGCCTTGCCAGATGCCTTTGATGAAGGTCTTGGTGCTTCGCGCTGCATTTCGCTTAAAACTGGAACTTTAACTGGTATGCGTGGGAGATGGTTGCGTAATTTTCTGTTTAAAACAAGTAGTTCATCAAATACGCGTTTTAACTCGATAATGTGCTGTAACTTTTCTTCTTTTAAGTCCTTGAACGCTTCATAACGTCTTAAACTGTCAATTAAATTTTTTGAAGAAGTAAGCAATTCCTTTCTTAATTCAACAGGGTCCCTGATTCCTACAAAGAACAGTTCTTCTTCCATTTAGATGCTTGGCTCAAACAATGATTTGTCAATGCTTGATACTCGTGCCTCAACGTCTTCGAGTTCTTTTGACCAAGTGGCGAGTTCTTGGTCTTCCTGTGCTTTGAGTTCTGCAACTTTGTCCAGTAAGAATTTTGCTTGTCGCAGTTTTTCTCGCATTAATGTCATAATGTCCATTATGTCTTTGTATTCATCGATTTTGACAAATACTGGTGCTTTTCCTTCCATGTAGTTCACCTTGCCTTTGCTATAAGTTGGTCGACGTAGTTCATTTTTTTCTCAACGTCTTCCAGTAATGTTCTCCAGCGTTCAAACGACCGTTCCTCTTCGTTTTTTAAATCGCCGAGTCGCCTGACGAAATTCTCTGCCGCCATTAACTTCGAACGAATCGTGTTCGTGTCGTTGATGATGCGCTTGTAGTCTTCTACTGCAACAAATGCCGGTTTTGGAACAGTGCGCACAACTTCATGCATCGGCTCTTCCTCAAACGGCTGTTGTATGGTCTTGTCGTATACTGATACCCCTTCTTCCCCTGCAGCGGCCATCATAGGCGTTCGTGAATATGATCTCATGTCAGGAGCAGGTAATGCTGGAGGCAGTTCTGGAAGCATTTCTTCGTGTTCTTCCATTTCTGGCATGGAATATGCATCTGTTGGTCGTATGTCGTCTATGTCTCCTCTTAGAAGCGGTTGTAATTCTGGCGGGCTTGGTGGCGGTGGAAGTGGTAGGTCTTCCTGTCTTTTTTTTCCAAATCCAAATAGTCCCATCATTGCACCCCAGAAAATCGTTTTAATTTGTCATTATAAGCTTTTGTAACTATCTGACAATAACAAAATAACCTTTTTATCGAAGGAAAAGCTTTATATTGCATTTATGTTCGCACTACCAGCATGGAACAACAGCCGATAGTGGTTAGAGCGATAGTTGAGATAATGGGAACTCCAAAGGAATTTGTTAAAAAATCCTTATTGGAGCACGTGGACAAGATTAAGCAGGACGGCTTGGACGTGCAGTTCGAGAAGTATGCTGAGCCAAAGCAGCTGGACAACTATTTTACCCAGTTTGTTGAGCTTCAGGTTTCATTCAAGAAGCTTGAGCAGCTGCTCGATTTTTGTATTGACAGTATGCCCAGTTCAGTTGAAATTATGAGTCCTGAAAAGCTCCAGCTCGATATGGCGCTGCTTGAAGACTTCCTTAATGATTTCCAAGCAAGATTGCATCATACCGATATGATGCTTAAGGGTCTGCAGGCGCAGAAAACTGTTTTAGACAAGAACGCATTAAACACGTTTCATAATTTTATAAAGTTTGCATGCAATACTAAGCCTTATTCAATTGATGGTTTGGCTAAATTGCTCGGCATTGGTGCAAAAGAGCTTACTCCATTTGTCAATAATATGGTCGCAAAAGGCGAATTGAAAAAAGAGGGCAAGGAGTTTATAACGAATGGATGAAGAATTGAAGCGCATGGTGGAGGCAATCTTGTTTGCCGCTGCCCGCAAGCTTGAGTTAGAAGAGATTGCGAGCTTGTGCAAGTGCTCGTCGGAAGACCTGTTCTCCATTTTGACAGAATTGAAAACCCAGTTGGATACTTCTGGAAGCCCGACGATGCTTTTGCAGGACGGCACTGCGTGGAAGTTAACTGTCAGGGAAAAATATGTTTCTGTCATCAAGAAAGTTGTTACAAAAACAGAGTTGCCTAAGGGAATTCTTCAAACATTGGC
>CAZNFZ010000044.1:0-5467 GCA_964572665.1 uncultured Methanosarcinales archaeon | reverse complement strand
GATTTGATTTCGCGCATCAAATGGGGCGGTGGAACAAACATAGGTGCTGGATTGCTTAAAGCTATCAGTGTATTGTCTGAGTTCTCAGGCAGCAAGAATATTGTCTTGTTGAGTGACGGTAAAACACAATCTGCTGCATCAGCGTATGAAGCAGCCAAGTTCGCGTCAAACGACGGTATCAAGATTTACACTGTTGGTGTTGGTCCGACAACTGATGAGAAGACTATGATGGACATCGCTGAAATCAGCAACGGCATCTATTTCAGGGCTACTGATGAAAGCAAGCTGAACATTTTGTTCGGTCCTGTTGATGAGCAGGCGGCAAAATCCGGCCAGATGGACCTTGTTATTCTCAATAAGAATCACTTTATTACTGAAAACTTTGAGCCGAATGCAACATTGTATGGGTTTAATCAAGTCTCTCCAAAGGGTGCGGCAAGATTGCTCGCAACCACTACGACAGGCGATCCAGTTCTCACTATTTGGCGCCTTGGTCTTGGCCGTGTTGCCGCGTTTTCTGTTGATGACGGCAGCAAGTGGGCTGGCTCTTTATTGATGTCAGGAAATTCCCGATTAATTGCCAGGACAATGAACTGGGCTATTGGTGATCCTGAAAGAAAGAGCGCGTCATTTATTGACGCTAAAGATACAAGGTTGAATGAGCCTGCAGAAATAACTGTCAAAAGCGATGTTCCGCCTACTGCTGAAAACGTGGCCTTTTACAAGATTGATGAAGATACGTACATTGGCAGTATTCTGCCAACTTCTGTTGGTTTCCAGTCTGCCGCAGGGGCAGAGTTTGCTGTTAATTATGAAAGTGAGTTTGGCAATCTCGGTATGAGTCCTGAGCTGGAAAAGATTACCGGCTCTACTGGCGGCAAGATATTTGACGCAAATGACATCAACGCAATTGTTGAGCACGCCAAGACGACTGCAAAGCGCGTTATTAGCTCAAGGGATTATATCCGCTGGCCGTTCATAGTGCTGGCAATAATCATATTTATCGTCGAAATATTTATAAGAAGATTGGTGCGTAAGGAGTGATGGAACATGGGCTTTATTACTAAAAATGCGAATATGATTTTGTTGTTTTTGATTATGTTGAGCGCTGCCTCTTTGGTTGGCGCTACTGTTTTCTTCCAAATGAATTTTGAGAAGATTAACACTGAATACAACCAGAAAGTGCAGCAGCTGCAGGTGATTTCAAAGGACTTGCAGATCAAGCAGGCTCTGCTGGACAAGATTAAGGGTGAATTGACAATCAAGACCGAGCGTGAAACTCAGCTTGGTGAGAAGTTTACTGAAGTGAAGACCGATAAGGAGCAGCTTGAAACGCAAAAAGCTGCGCTTGAAAGCACTAAAGAGCACTTGACTGCAGAGCTCGAAACAACAGAGTCATCTTTGCGTTCTACGCAGTCAGAGCTTGAAGCTAAGAAAGACGTCATTACCACGTTACAGAATGATAATGACAAGTTAAGCGTACAATTGGACGTGTGCGGTGACCAGCGTGACGATTACAAGGATGATAAGAATGCTTGCGTAGCTGCAAAGGCGTTGTGTACATGCCCATAAAACCAATAACAGCGGCGTTGAGGGAAGCCAAGAAGGCAGTTTTGCAAGTCATATTATTTAACAGCATAATCGACATTTTAGTGACACTCATATTGCTGCTGCTGGGCTGCACGCTGTTGTCCCTGCCATTATGGTGGGCATTAATTCCTGCCGCCGCTTATGCAGTCATTCACACGTACGGCAATCTCAAGGACGTTAATTTCGCCGCAATTGAAGAGAAATTTCCTGCTTTGAAAGAGCAGCTCATCACTGTTGCTGACAATTGGAAGGAGCAGAACGAGATTATTGATGCGCTAAATCAGGAAGTTTTACAGAAGATGAAAGAAATTCGCACGTCTTCTTTCTTGAACTTTGGCAAGTTGACAAGAGAAATTGCTGTTATGGCAGTTGTGTCTTTTGTCATTATTGGCGCTGCCGCTTTTAATGTTAAATTCCTTGATATGGACAAGATGATGAAGGAAATACGCGATTTTAGGCCTGCCGGAGACTATGATATTAACAAGGAATTGCTTGATTATGAGGAATCTCAGAATTTAAGCGAGATTTTGGGCGACAAGAGCATTACTGAGTTGGGCCAGCAGCAGTTGAATCTTGAGCTTAATCCCATTATGAGTGACGTAATGATTGGCAAGTATCGCCCGCCAGAGGAGCGTACGTTCAGGGAAGTTATGCCGTCGGAGATTAAAGCAACGACTGATGTTAGCTTTGAGGAGAACATTCCCAAGCAGTATCAGAGGATAGTCAAAACATACTTTAAAGAAATTACTAAATCATAAATATTAAATACAAAGAAAGAAGAGGTGTTGTATATGAAAATAGAGGATGCGAAAAAGACGTTTGATTATGTTTTCAGCGAGTTAAACAAAGTTATTGTTGGCCAGACTGAAGTCTTGAAAGAGGTTTCTGTTGCGCTTCTTGCTGATTCTCACGCATTGATTGAAGGTTATCCTGGGCTGGCAAAGACTTTGACTATCAAGACGCTTGCACAATTGATGGATTTGAAGTTCTCGCGTGTCCAAAACACGCCTGACCTTATGCCATCCGACATTACAGGAACTTACATTATCGAGGAAATGGCAGGAGGAAAGCGTAATTTCAAGTTCCAGCCGGGTCCTGTGTTTACGAACATTTTGCTAGCAGACGAAATTAACCGTGCAACTCCAAAAACTCAGTCAGCTTTACTCGAGGCTATGCAAGAGCACCAGGTTACTGTTGGCAATACTACGTTCAAATTGGAAGAGCCGTTTTTCGTGCTTGCAACGCAGAACCCGATTGAACAGGAGGGTACGTATCCATTGCCTGAAGCTCAGGCAGACCGTTTCTTGCTAAAGATTAAGGTTGATTATCCGACATTTGATGAGGAAGTTGAGATTGTCAACCGTTTTGCTGAAGATTACAAGAAAGCTGTTTTGAAGCCGGTGTTGAACAAGGACAGTTTGCTTTATTTGCAGCATATGACTAAGATGATTCCTATTGCGAATGATATCAAGAAGTATGCAGTGCAGCTTGTGACTTCTACTCGTCAGAAGAAGAATTTGATTGAGTTTGGAGCTTCTCCTAGAGCAAGCATTGGTTTGATTCTGGCTTCCAAAGCGCGTGCTTTGATTGAAGGCAGGAAGTACGTAAGTAAAGATGACATTAACAAGATGGCATTTCCAGTTATGCGCCACCGCATCGTGTTGAGTTTTGAGGCGGAAAGGCAGGGCATGCATGCTGATGATGTTATCAAAACCTTGCTGAAATGATGAGAATTAAAAATTCTCGACAGCTCGAAAACAAGAGGTTTTCTAGATGATTGATCAGGAATTTCTTCACCAGTTGGACCGGTTTGCTTTAATTATCAATAAGCGCATTACGTCCAACTATATTGGTGAAAGATTCTCGCAGGCAACAGGAAGAGGTCTTATTTTCAAAGACCATACAATTTACACTCCAGGAGAAGACTTTAGAAGCATTGACTGGCGTGTATTTGGCAGGACAGACAAGCTGTATATTAAGCGCTATGAGGAAGAGCGCAATCTTGCAGTGCACATTATTCTTGACTTTTCTGCAAGTATGGGTTTTGGCACGACTATGACAAAGGCAGAGTTTGCCAGCATGGTTGGTGTTGGCTTTGCGTATCTGGCATTGAAGAATAATGAAAGATTTGTTCTTTCAACATTTTCTGATAGTTTGGAATTTTTCAAGGCAAGAAAAGGAAGAGGCCAATTGGCATCAATGGTGGAATTTTTGAATACGAAGAAGCCAAAAGGGCTGACCAAACTTGAGCAGTCTTTAGGCGGCTACAAGAAGCTGATTAATTCTCGCTCGTATATTGTCATAATGAGTGATTTTCTGTATTCAGTCGAAGATATCAGGAAGGCGTTGTTTTTGTTCAAGCATCACAAAGTTGTTTTGATTCAGGTTCTTGACAAGATTGAGAGAAATCTTGACTTGGAAGGCGATTTCAAATTGAAAGACCTGGAAACAAACGAAGTGCTCAGAACATACATCAACCCATTTGCGCGCAAACAGTATACGAACATGCTTGACGAGCACGTTGAGAAGATTCACCAAATTTGCACTGAAGTTGGCGCACAATTTTATTCTGCTAATACAGGCCAGAACGTGTTTGACGTGTTCTTTGACGTGCTTGGTAGAAAGCGCTGAATGGTATTACAACTGGTTTGCTTCCAGTGCTTTTCTCATGTTGACTGGACCGCAGTTGATGCAGATAAAGAACGGCCCCCACTTGCCTAGTTTCATATCTAGATAGCTGCCGCAGGCGCACTTTAAATTTTGCAATAACGCTTCTTTGTGTTTCAAGCAAACTGGCACTTTTTGCGAATTAGTCGCTGTTGCTTGTTCTCCACAGAATGGGCATTTTGCTACTTGGCTTTGTCCGTATCTTTTTGGGAGGCGGATGCTTTCATCTCCTTTACTGCTTTTTTGAAGAATTCTATTTGTTTTTCTGAGAGTTGCCCGAATCTGAGGTAGTTTGATTTGATTGAGCGCAAAAAGCCGCTTTGCTTGTAGTATTCTTCTGAAATTTTGAACAGCTTTTTCATTTTAGGGTCTTTTATTTCTCCTTGCAGCTCTGCTTTTTGGCAGTCGTAGCAGATGGGAAACTGGTTTCTTCCAGTGATTAGCACCATGTTTTTCTTGCACCTGGCGCACCGCTGTTTGTACTGAATCATACCTTTTATTCGAAGAGACAGGTATTTAAAGGTTCTGAGTATACTAACGCTCATGAATAACGCAGCTATGGCCTGTTCTGATGAGGAATGGCGTGCAAAATTAACGCCAGAGCAGTATGAAGTTTTGCGTAAAAAGGGTACTGAGCGGTCTGGTTCTGGAAAATGGCTGCAGAACAAGAAAACCGGAATGTACATTTGTGCTGCTTGCGGCAATGAATTGTTTCCTTCTGATACTAAGTTTGAGTCAGGCACTGGTTGGCCGAGCTTTTCTGATGTTGCAAAGAGCGATGCTGTTGAGCTGAAAGAAGACGTGAGTCACGGAATGCGAAGAGTGGAAGTTATCTGCAAGAAATGCAGCGGCCATCTGGGGCATTTGTTTGACGATGGCCCAACTCCAACAGGAAAGAGATATTGCATTAATTCGTTAGCTTTAGATTTTAAAGAAAAAAATAGGAGGTGAACTATGGTTTCGGCAAAAGTTGTGATGGCTATGACCAGCATTATCTTTGGTATTCTGGTTATCGCATTCCCAGGTATGCTGCGCTGGATTATTGGATTGTACTTTATCCTGAGCGGCTTGCTGTTGTGGTTGCTTCCATAAAATTTATATACTGCAGTATATGAATCAAGAGTATGGAATCTGTTAGAAGTCACTCGTAAATTGTCTTCTTCCTAGTTCTTTCTCTATGGCTGATAAACTAAAAAAAGGACATGAAAAC
>CAZNFZ010000043.1:0-3196 GCA_964572665.1 uncultured Methanosarcinales archaeon | reverse complement strand
GCCCCGTCTCCAGAATCAAGCTGTCTTACGATAGAAAGAACATCTTGCTGTTGTGCTGCCGGCGCAGGTGAAATCTTTTTTCTGAGCTCAAGCCAGTTCGGGTCTATTTTCTTTACAATCTCTCCCAAAATATATTGTTGTCCATTGTAAACTCGGGGTCTGCCAATTACCATGACAGGATCGCCAATGCTCACTGAAGCGGGTGTTTCAAAACTTCTGACGAGTATGCTTCCCGTTCCATCATCTACTACTAAATCATTTGTGGAAACAACAATACCTTGTATCCGCAGTCTTTCCAGCGCAGTGCCGTCCGCCAGAACGACCTGTGCGGGCATATCATCTTGTTGGTTAAAGCTACCGCTGAGAAGTTCTGTTATCCATATTGGCACTGCTGGTTTGCTTTCCACCCATTGTTTTTCGTACAGTTTTCGTATTTATTTTTATGTGTTCTGCAGTGCATCGATTTTGTGGTGCTAAACCTTCGTGCGAAGGATTTAAATAGCTTCATTAGAGCAATATGACAAAAGATGGTGCAGGAAAGTTTGATTGAATATATTCAGAAGCTCGTTAAATTAGGTTACGATGCGGGCACTATCCGAACAACACTTCTGAATGCAGGTTATTCACCTTCTGATGTTGATACTGCTCTGCGTATTGCTGGTGCGCCAGTAGGACACCGAATTGAGACAAGAACATTAGCTATACTTTTTGTTGCATTATTGGTATTGGGTGTTGGTGTTTTGTTGATGTTCAAGGCTTTAGAACAGCCTCCTGTTCAGTTAAGTTTTAATGTTGATTTATTTAGCACACAAGTTGCTCCTGGAAGAGATTTAGTTATCAATGCCGTAATAATTAATCCAAGCGGCGTAAAAACATCCGGGCTGATTGATTACGAAATTTCAGGTCCTGCTGGCGGTGTTATTAAGAAAACTGAAAGCTTTTCAGTTTCTACGCAAGCGAGTATTCCAACTTCGATAAAGATTCCTGCCAGTTCACCAGAGGGTTCGTATTCGTTAAGCATACACATGTCTTATCTGAACAAGCCTCCGTTCCAGCTTGCACGCAGCTTTGAAGTTGTTTCCAAAGTTGAAACAGCAGTGCCTGGCGAAGTGTTAACTGAAAAGAAGGAAGAAAAGGCCAAGGAATTGCAGTTGACCTGTCCAGGGGGCTGTGATGATTTGAATTTCTGCACGGCGGATAGTTGCGTGCAGGGGCAGTGTGTTTACAATCCAATTTCACCGTGTTGTGGCAATAAGGAATGTGAGCCAAGCGAATCCCCGTCATTGTGCGTACTTGACTGCAGCGAAAGGCCGGTAAGTGTTGATGAGATTCGTAAAAAGGCAGCTGAAGCAGCCACTGCAGATGTTGGAAGGGCCACGGAGATTTGTGATACGTTAAAGCAGCGTGAATATATTGATTCTTGTTTGATGGATGTTTCTGATGCGTCAAATTCAAAGGAGTCGTGCGCAGCAATTGTTGATTCAGAAAAGCGTGATGCCTGTCTGATTTCTTTTGCTTATCAGGGTGATTATTCTGTCTGCAAGGACATTACGAACAAGTACATGAAGAATTCGTGCGTGTCATTGTCAGCAATTGCTCAGGTAAACGCAACGGTTTAAATCCTGCTGATAAATCCCCTGCGAGGTTCAAATATGTCTCCGGCCCGTTTGAGCTTTTGGAGTATTTCTTCTGATTCTGATTCAGTAATTTCTTTTTCAAGTGCAGTTTTTATGATATCTTCAACCGGTATGGCCTTGCCTACTTTTGTTTCGAGTTCGTGGATGATTTCTTTCATCGTTATGAGTTTGTTTCTGGTGCTTGCAGGTGTTTCAGATAATCTGTCAACGTCGAAAGTGCCTGTTTTCTCGTCGAATGCCACTTGTCTGAGGCAGAAGTCCATGAGTTCTACTGCTTTTTTGGCGTCTTTCTTGGTGACCTTGTCGCTTAGTCGCAATCGTGCGCTTGCTTCTGACAATCTGACTAATCCTTCTAATTGTCTGGCTGAAATCGGTACTGATTTTACCTCTATACCTGCCGAAGCCCTCATTTTAAGATAGTAATCGCGTAATTCTTCAATTGCTGCATCAGTGAGTTTTGGGAAAATATTCTGTCTGGCGTATGCAAAATATTTTCTAAGCGTTTTTGTGTCAATCTCTGGTTTTTCTACGTTATTTTTGTGGAGTTCTAGGATAAACTGTGCCATTTTTTCGTCTTTTGCCTTGTCTGGAATATCCTTGATTGGGAAAATGAGGTCGAATCGGTTAATCAATGTCGGTGCGAGGGCAATTTGGTTTGCAATGGTATCGTATGGGTCAAATCTGCCGAACTTTGGGTTTGCCGCGGCAAGTACTGTTGTCTCGCATCGTAGTGATGCCTGGATGTTTGCTTTGCTGATAGTAACGCTTTGTTGTTCAAGGGCTTCGTGCATTGCCCATCCGTCTTCTTTGCTCATTTTGTCCATTTCGTCGATGCAGCAGAGTCCTCTGTTCGCTAATACTAACGCTCCTGCTTCTAAGCTCCAGCCCTGTAAAAATTCGTCCTTGACTACAGCTGCACTGAGACCAGCTCCTGATGCGCCTTTACCAGTAACGTATCGTGCTTTCGGTGCTACAAATTGCATTCTTTTCAGTAATTGAGATTTTGCCGCACCGGGGTCTCCAACAAGCAGAACGTGGATGTCTCCTCTGGTGATTACTCCATCATCTCTTTTCTTTCTGACTCCGCCTGCTAATTGCATTGCAAGCGCTTCTTTTGTCTTCTCGTGTCCGTAAATGCTTGGCGCCATCGAGCTGATTATTTTTTTTAAAAGGGCAGGGTCTTTTGAAAGGTCTTTGATTTGTTTCAGATCTTCTGGCGAGATATTGATTTCAGAATAATCCTCGTCTACGGCCTCGAGGTGGTTTGCTTCAATGAACAAGTCAAATTTGGTGCTTTGTCCTCCTGTTCGCAGGAAGATGGGAACTTCTTTGACCTGTCCCACCACTTGGACGCGCGCGCCAGGGTTGGTGCGTTTTTCCGTAAGTGGTGAGACGAGGTCGTTTTTGAGCAGGACATTCATTCGTTTTGGCTGCTCTCCTCCTTCTAGTTGTTCGGGCATTTCTTCAAGGACCATCATTTGTGCGTCATTCAGGTCTTTGCTGACCATTCTGAATTTTCCCTTTCTTCCGCAGCTGCATCGTGTTGGCTCTTGGAATTT
>CAZNFZ010000042.1:0-2776 GCA_964572665.1 uncultured Methanosarcinales archaeon | reverse complement strand
ACTTGGCATTATTCCGGCAGGGCAGCCGCAAATACTGCCAGAAATTATGCCGCTGCCGATAGGAGATGCTTCGGCAGCGCCTAAGCCGCCAAAAGTCGTGTCATTGCCAATAAGCCCGATAAATGATGAGGTATTATCCACACGATTTGTAACATTTTCATGGACAGACCCTGCAAATAATGGCGTTTATGATATCCAATTCCAAGGTATTGGCGCTGGCGGACGCCGTTCAAAGGATTTCGTTTCACCAACACTCATTGATAATGTTTACACATACATGCTTACTGACTCATTCCTGCTCCCAGGAAACTGGGAATGGTGGGTGTGCACATCAGGAAGCCAAAGCACGTGCAGCGCGCACAATACATTCGTGATAACCAGATGACACTAAACCAAACACTTCCAAAAGCCTGGCTGGCGTTCAAAGAAAACAAGAAGTACTTGATATGGATAGTTCTAATAGAATTTGTATTCTTATTTGCACTAACACAAATACACTTGATGTACTTCATTCCTAGCGCAGACGCAGCAGCGAGAGCAGGAGAAGCCATGGAACAAGAAGTTCAAAAATTAACAGAAACAGAACTGTACCAGCTGGAAACATTGCTTGCACAAAACCAAGACTTCATGACGGCCTATCATGACCTGATGATTTACATGGGCTATTTCATCGTAAGCTTTTTCGTACTATTTGTCGTGTTCAGAACACCATTATGGTATATATCGCACAAAAATATACTCAAAAAAATGCCATTCAAGAACGTGGCAATCAAATTTTCACTCCTTTCACTCTTTTGGTTTATTGCTGTCTGCATTTCATTTGCCATATACAGCATTGTAACCAGCAGCACGTCAACAATCCTGCCAATAATTAGTCCATTTTGGCTAACGCTAATCATGTACGTAATCTTCCTTGCTATTTTCTATTTCGCACAAATCAGTTTTGCTCTTATCCCGTCACAACAAACCTTTAAGAACACATTTGTCCATGGATACAAGAATGCAAAGACAATCATCCCTGCAGTTCTTGTTAATGCCATCATTGCCTTTATTGCCTGCTCACTGCCATTTAATTTTATTTTCACATACCCACTTATCGCACTTGCAATCATACTCGTCATCAGCATACCAGCACTTGCATTTGCAAGACTGCACATGATAATCGCAACATGGCACAAAAATGGCTAAAACAGCAATAGTAACCATATTGTTAATCGTGGCAATAGTTCTTCTAGTTTACATAGCAGTCAGGCCACAAACAATCATAACTACACCAGTGCCACCAACTCCAATCACCGTACAGCCGTTGACACCACGCGCGCCACAAATAGAAGTAGGCGTGACAACACCAAAAGCGCCTGTGACAAAACAACCAGCAGCAGGAATAGAAATTGAAAAAGTACTGCCTAAACAAGTTGAGTTCTACGTAAACGACATCAGAGTTCCTGAAACAACAACATATGCAGAAGGATTAAATTTCATTCCAGTCAAGAAAAATGACATCAAAACATTCGCTGGAAGCTTCGGACCATATTTTGAAGACCAGACACAGCATATGAAAGTAGTTCTATGCGCAGAATATTATAAAGTTGCAGCAGCACCGGCATGCGAAGTAGTGCAGTTAAATTACCAAGGTAAGTATGTTACATTTGCGCGCGGTTATCAATTTGACGAGTACATAGGAGGCATGGCCGCAAAAGATTACGCTGCTTACTATACCATTTACGCTGGCGAAGCGCCAATAGGCTACAGCAACAAGGCAATCATCAGAACTGTGAACGATTAGACGGCAATAGATTTTGCATTATCAATTACTTTCTTAACATCTCCTGAGAAAATACTGCTTGCGTTGGAGATTTCTATACCTAGAATGGAACCGTCTTTTGCAACATCAATAACTATGCCGTTAGGCAATTCGATGCTCTTCCAATAAATTCCTTTTTTCAGCTCAATGTTCAATATGTCCTCTTCCTTATCGTACCAAGTTTCTTCCATATCAATCAATCCAATATGCAGTGATTATTTTAAACTTATCTTTTCCAATCTGTCTATACACTACTTTCAGTATCCGTCCAGTAGGGGGAATCCTGCAGAGTGCATTTAGCGCATTATCGTAATGCCTGTCATTCAAGGCATTTGAATTCTGGATGGCATATTCGATCATATAGTCGGCGATGTCTTTTCTTTGTTTTTCTCTTTTTCGCGACCAATGGTTGGAAGGGATAAGTTCCACTACAAATGTAAAGTACAAGTCCCTAAAGAATTCATCGAGAACAAAATTGGAAAGTTTACGGAGCGTGCCGGAAGATTTTCAGTTTTGCCGTCGTTAAGCACTTTAATACAGATTTCTCATAATTTCTTGGCCTGTGCGTTTGCAAACACAGGTGCTCGCTCAGCAGACGCGCAGGCCACTACATTTAAAAAGCCCCTTCGTGAATTCTATGACATGAACCTCCAAGGACTGGGCAAAGTAGAAGACTACCAAAAATTGCTTGACATGGCATTCAAGAACGGCATAGCGGGTGCCGCGCAAGCAAGAAAAGACACTACAAGCTCAAATAGATTGACCAGAAGCCGGCGCATAGAAACGGCGCGCATCGAAGCAATGGGCAAATCAGTCATCAACAACCTTGACTTCATCGGCAGAAGCTTCCCATCATTAGACCAACTTGCACCATTCTATCAAGAACTCGTAAAATGCACCCTCGATTACGGCATGCTCAAACAAAGCCTTGGAGCAATGATGTGGGCAAAGAAACAAATAACTGGGCTTTTA
>CAZNFZ010000041.1:0-2500 GCA_964572665.1 uncultured Methanosarcinales archaeon | reverse complement strand
GCTGCTGCTATTAGTGATTGTATGTGTGCGCCTTGTTCTCCGTTGATCCAGAACACGAGATATCTGAGTGCGAAGAATAGTCCTGGCAGGCTGACTATAACTCCTGACATTAGAAATACTTTCAGTGGTTTGTATCGTACGTAGCTTCTGATGAGCATGCTTCCTGCGCGTTTCGCATAATTCCAGATGTTTGAAATCAAGCGTGAGCCGCCGCCAGTTCTCTTTCTAAAAGTGCAATTTGTCTGGATGATGCGCAGTCTTTTGTCAACTGCCTGTATGATTGTTTCTTGCACGTATGTGTAGCTGCTTCTGACGTTTATTCTTAATGCAGCTTCTCTTGAGAATGCCCTGAATCCTGATTGTGCGTCTTTTACGGGAAATTCTGATACGTGCCGTGTGACTGCAGTTGCAGCAATGTTGCCGTATTTCTTGCCGAACGGCATGTGGTCAAGTGAAAGAACATTTCTGTTCGTAAGTACAACATCTGCCCATTGTTCTACAATGGGCTTGATAACTTTGGGAATCTCTGTGCTATCATATTGGCCATCCCCATCTATATTGACTATTATGTCCGCGCCGTGTTTCAGGCAGAAGTTAAGCCCGTGTTGGAATGTTTGTGCCAGCCCTTGTTTGATGTGGTTAGAAAAAACGTATGCTCCGGATTCTTTGGCTTTTTGTGCTGTTCTGTCAGTGCTGCCATCATCTATGACTATTGCAGTTATCTTGTCAACACCAGGAATCTCACTGGGAATTGTTCGTATAACGTGCGCAATAGTAGATTCTTCATTGTGCGCAGGAATCATTACAAAAAGTTGCATAAATACCCCATTTTTGCTCACGTGCAGCTCTTATTAAAGATTTCGCGAGGCGACTATAGAGAACAGCCGTCAGAATATCAAACCATAAATTTAAAAAGGAATAGTTCATAATACTGCTAAAAGGGCTGATTAAAGTATGTCTAATAAAGGTGCATTGAAGAAGTACGGTATTAGTATTCTGTTAACTGTTGCAATAATTGGCATTGTTTTCTTGATTGGTCCGGCAGTTGCTCTAGTGCTGTCGATTGATGGCGTATCAAGCGGTCCTGGTTCAGTCTCGTTTAATCTTAATTTTGACATTGGTCCGGGTGAGTTGCTTCCGGGCGGCTTCACGGTTATTATTAACGGTGACACTTGTGAATTTGACAGCGACGCAAACCCTCTTGGTGGTACTTTGTGTCCAAGTGTATCTTGTCAGGTTCTTAAAAAGTCGTCATCCATTTTTGGTCAATTTAACGCAAACGGATTCTTTGACAATTACGGTTACGGTTATGGTTACCAGTATGGCTATGGTTACGAGAATGGCGAACTGCGTTACAAGTGCACGCATCGCCAGCCGTGTGGTCAGAGCGGTACATTGAGTATTTCATTTAGCACAACGGTTGATGGATTGACCGTTACTTCGCCTTCAGAGTCAGTTAGTATTGTGTCGCAGCCGTGCGGTGGCAGGCAAACTGGCGGCAGCGGTGGAATGGGCTTCTTGAGAGCATGCTGTGACGCTATTGTGAATTTTGCAAAGTGGCAATGTTGCCAGAAAGCGGTCATTGCTCGCATCCAGTGTTGTGCTCAGCCGCAGCATCCTGATTGCGCACAGTATTGCAAGTTGATTGAATGTATTAGTCCATATGTTATGGACTCGCTTACAGGCAGGTGTATATTGCCATCTCAGAATTCTCCAGGAGTTGATTCTCCAGGAGTTGGTAAGTTTGGTGATGGAAATAATCAAGCCACTCCAACACCTACAAACACTGAATCGGATAACAGTGGTCCGACAGGAAGAGCTTCGTCAAATAACGGCAATGCCGGCAATCCATTCTTCAATTCTATGTGGCCTTGGTGGCTTTTGCTCTTATTGATTATTGCAGGCATTATCTACTGGCGTTCGCGCCGTAATGCGTAATTTTTTAGAAATTCTTTTAAGTTGATGCCTTACAGCTATTGCTATGATCGCAATTATCGGGGCTGGTCCTGCTGGCGCATACGCTGCCTGGAAGCTTGCAGAGGCTGGGAAAAAGGTCGTGTTGTTTGAAGAGCACGCTGTTGTTGGCAAGCCTGTTCAGTGTACTGGTATTGTTACAAAGGCGTTATTTGACCTTGTTGAGCCAAGTGATGATTATTTGATTAATGAGCTGCAGAGCGTGAGAATTCATGGTCCCATTTCAACTATTGACGTTCCGTTGCACGAGCATATTCTTTGCCGTGACAAGTTTGACCCTTGGTTAGTCCAGAAAGCTGTTGCTGCAGGGGCTGAAGTGCGTACCAGTCATCGTTTTACTGGCTTTGAGGGCAATAAGGCGTTCTTTGATGGAAAAGATCCGGTAGAGTTTGACATTTTGATTGGCGCTGATGGGCCTTCCAGTACTGTTGCGCGTTCTGCTGGCATGTTGAACAAGCGTGGGTATTATGTTGGCGCGCAGGCAACGATTAAGGGCAAGTTTGATGACAAGTCTTTTTCAGTTTAT
>CAZNFZ010000040.1:0-5124 GCA_964572665.1 uncultured Methanosarcinales archaeon | reverse complement strand
CATAAGAACTGCAAAGTACAAGTCTTTCTTGACTATCGAGCTGTGGATTCTTACTGGATGCCCTGCGAGCGCCACAAGCCCTAATATTAATGTTAAATCTGCGATATTTCCGCCTAATAATGTTCCAACGCTAATACTTGGATCTCCGCTCAATGCCGCAATAATACTGATGAATCCTTCCGGCAGGGATGAAACAAATGCTACTAGAATGAAGCTTGTAACAAATTCCGTCAGCCTCAAATAGCGAGCAAGGTGCGCGACTGATTTGACTGCATACTCAGCGCTTTTGACGAGCAAAAAGCAGCCTATTATGAACAGCACTACCTCTTTTATCATAAGACAGTATCAGAATTACTCATTATTAAATATTGTCCTTCATAAGATTTATATATAGCGTTACAACTACTGTAAATCATGGTTAAAGACCCGTCCTGCGGGATGGAAGTTAATCCGATTACAGCAAAGTTTTCGGTGAAAAAAAGCAGTGAAACATTTTATTTCTGTAGCAGTCAGTGTAGAGACCAATTTGAGCGTAAGACAACAAAAGCAATTATTTTTGTTTCAGGCATGCATTGCGCTAGCTGCGTGAAAAAGATTGAGGACGCGCTGAATAACGTGCCGGGTGTTGCAAAGGCAATGGTAAACTTTGCCAGTTCAAGGGCTTACGTTGACTATGATCCAAACTTAACTTCTGAGAAAATGCTGAAAGAGGCAATTGACAAGACTGGTTACAAAGCTGAACAATACGAAACTGCCGCATCAGAATCCGGAAAGACTATTCTGGCCATTACAGGAATGGAAAGTATGCATTGTGTTGGGATTATTGAGAGGACATTGCAGAATGTTTCAGGAGTTTCCAAAGTCAAGGTCAATCTCGCCACTGAAAAAGCAGAGGTAGAATACAATCCTGCTCAAACAAATGTCAATGCGTTAATTGCCGCTGTAAAAAATGCTGGTTATGGAGCCTCTCGTCTTGATTCTGAGAAAGCGGCAAGAGAAGCTGAAGTTAGCCATTGGGCGAAAAGGATGTGGATTGCTGCTATTGCCGGAATTCCATTGCTCTATCTCGCCATGGGGCACATGATTGGTCTGCCTTTGCCGATGATGTCCGCAGTGATTAATGCTCTTGTGCAATTGGTTCTTTCCAGCGTTATTGTTGGTGCGGGCTTTGAGTTTTACACAAGAGGCTTCAGGGCTTTGTTCATTAACCGTATGCCGAATATGGACAGCTTGGTGGCTGTTGGCACTGGCGCGGCTTACATCTATAGCTTGTTTGTAGCAGTTATGATTTTCTCAGACAATGCCAGTTATACAACAGAAATGCTTTATTTTGAGATTGCAGGTCTTATTGTCGCGTTCATTATTCTTGGTAAATTGTTGGAAGCGATTGCTAAAGGCAAAACATCAGAAGCCATAAAGAAATTGCTTGGCTTGCAGCCAAAAACCGCGATTGTTATGCGCGGCAAAGAGCAAGTTGAAATTCCAATTGAGGAAGTGCAAGTTGGCGATATTCTCGTTATCAAGCCTGGAGAAAAGATTCCTGTTGATGGTTTTGTCAAGGACGGTCATTCAAGTGTTGATGAAAGCATGATTACTGGAGAGAGCATTCCTGTTGAAAAAACAGTAAGCAGCAAGGTTATAGCTGGAACTGTTAATAAGACCGGCTCTTTTACCTTCAAGGCGACAAAAGTTGGCGCTGATACTGTTCTCGCGCAGATTATCAAGATGGTTGAGGAAGCGCAGGGCTCGAAGGCGCCTATTCAAGAATTGGCTGACAAAATTTCTTATTTTTTTGTTCCAGTTGTCATTCTTATCGCAATCGCGAGTTTTTCTGCTTGGTATTTCGCCGGCAGCGTTATGTTTGGCTTCACTACATTTATCGCCGTGCTGGTTATAGCATGCCCATGCGCGTTGGGTCTTGCTACACCGACCGCAATCATGGTCGGCACTGGCAAAGCTGCTGAATATGGTATTTTGTTCAAGAACGCTGAAGCTTTGCAAAAAACAAGAGAAATTAATGTAGTTGTGTTTGATAAAACTGGCACATTAACTATGGGCAAACCAGAAGTGACTGATATTATACCAATAGGAAAAGCGAAAGCTGAGGGCGTTTTGCAGTTGGCGGCTATTCTTGAGAGAAGAAGTGAGCATCCTTTGGCTGAAGCGATTGTAAACGCAGCGAAATCAAAGAGGCTTGCTGTTCCAGAGCCGACAGCTTTCCAATCTATAACAGGAAAAGGAGTTGCAGCTAAAATAAAAGGAAAAATAGTGTTTCTTGGCAACCGCGCTTTAATGGAAGACAGGAAAATTAGTTTCGAGGGAGTTGAAAGTGAAGTTTCTACTCTTGAGGATCAGGGGAAAACTGTCGTGCTTTTGGCGTCAGCAAAACAAATCATTGGAATTATCGCTGTCGCTGACCAGTTGAAGCCGTTTGCAAAGGAAGCTGTTGAAGAACTTCACAAGATGGGCAAGAAAGTGATGTTGATTACTGGTGATAATGAAAGAACTGCGCGGGCGATTGCCACGCAGGCTGGCATTGATGATGTTATGGCAAGCGTGTTGCCCGCCCAGAAAGCTGAAAAGATAAAAGAGCTGCAGGCGAAAGGTTTCAAAGTTGCCATGGTTGGCGATGGCATCAACGACGCACCAGCACTTACACAAGCAGATGTTGGTATTGCGATTGGCTCTGGCACAGACATTGCTATTGAAGCAGGCTCTGTTGTTCTTATCAAAAGCGATGTACGTGATGTTGTTACAGCCATGTCTTTGAGCAAATACGCGATGCACAAAATCAAACAGAACTTGTTCTGGGCGTTCGCTTACAATATTGTCTTGATTCCAATCGCCGCAGGTGTTTTGTACCCAGTCACCGGCTGGCTTTTGAATCCTGCTCTTGCAGGCCTGGCAATGGCGTTCAGCAGTGTTTCTGTTGTGTCAAACAGTTTGCTGATGAAATTCTACAAGCCCAAATTAGCTAACCAGTTGCCGATGCCGTGATTAATATCTACTATACTCTTAGAACAAATAGTTATCCAAACCGTCGGAAAAGGTGAGAGTTCTGCGCAAAGTATATAAAGTTCGTTTTGCGAAAGGAATCACATGGGCATCTTGTCCGTGATTAAAAAATTATTTGGATTTGACAGAGAAGAGCTTCCTGAAGAACGTGAGCTTGCTGTTGAAAGAACGGAAGAGAAGCTGACACGCGAAATCATTTCTGAAGAAAAAGCGGAAATTTCAACAGTGAACGCAGTCATTGGAGATGTAGATAGTTTGTGGTCAATATTTCAGAAAATTAAAGATCCAATATTTCAAGCGATAGTTCAAAGTTTCTCAAATGACCTGAAATTGCTTATGCAAAATCTCAGCAAGCTTCGAGATCCAAAGATTTCCGTTACTGATCGTGATGTGCTTCTAAAAAACATAAGCACGATCTGGAGCCAGTACATCACAAGCAGTGGCCGCAATTATAGCCGTTTTTTCAATATTGTCATACAAGGGGGACCCAACGCTAAAGACTTAGTCAATAAGATTTCTGCAAATCTGAAGGCACTTGGAGCTGAATTGGCGATGGAGAAAGAAGTACGTGTCACAAGGGCTGCGCTGGCAGAGCGCAGATAACACCAATCGAAAACCTCTACCTTCTAAGATGGTGTTAGTGCGTATGCCCTTTCCCCTGATGCTCGGGCAATCTCAGTTCTCTTTTTGATTTGATGAAGAAGTAAGCGAGAACGCTTATTGTGGCGATAGGGCTTATCCAGCTTGGTATGTGTACTCCGAAGCTGTCAACCATCATGATTATTCCCAGAACGAATACTGAATACATCGCTCCGTTTTTCAAATACCTGTATTTTTTCACTCTTTCTATATTGCCAATCGTTAGTTGCCTTACAACAATCGCGCCGATTCCGTTTCCAAGTAAAATGAGTGGTACTGAAAGTGTGAAAGCGAACGCGCCAAGAACACCGTCAATTGAGAATGTCGCGTCAATAACTTCTAAATACATTATTTTCGCCCAATCAGATATGTTCCCTTTATGCAGCATTTCGTGCTCCATTTTTTCCGCGTTTTGTTTGAAGCCGTGCGTGATGAAGAATGCTGTCGACCCCAATACTGCTCCAAATGCCATGTACTGATTTATTTTCAAAGCGTACCAGACAAATGCTGTCAATAATATAGAAACAACCGCGTAAAACCAGACTCCTTGGCGCGCGAAGAACTTTTCAGTGTGCAAACCATAATTCTTCGGCTCCAAAAACAGCCAGTGGAAGAACAGGAATACCAAGAATATGCCGCCGCCGGCCAATAACACCGGCGCCGATTTATCAATTGCCTCAATCACTACCGGGTCTGAGCTGAATGTTGCTAATAATGAGCCTTTGAAGCCAAGCTGTGGCACTGTTGCCCATATTATAATCCAAGGAAGCAATCCTCGAATCAAAAACACTGCGAACAGCATTCCCCATAACAAGAACCATTTTCTTGCTTTTTTTGACATCGTGCCGAGAACTTCGGCGTTAATTACGGCGTTGTCTACGCTGCTGATTACTTCGAATAATATCAATCCAACAACGATTAATATGCCGTTAATGATGTCCATGGCCAAGTCTCAAAGGAAATACTATATAAATAATGCCGTTGCGATATATTTTTAAAGCCCTCCTTTCTCCTCCAGGATTAATACTACTAATGGGGTGTAGACTATGATGTGGATTGTTTGGACTATAAGTTTATTATCGCTCGGCTTTGCAGTATGGCTGATTAAGGATGTCTTGAAACGTCCAACTGGAACTCCGAAAATGATGGAGATTTCCAACCTTATTCGCATCGGCGCTAATGCTTATATGAAGCGCCAGTATTGGACAATTGCAGTTATTAGCATAATATCTGCCATTGTAATCTACGCCATCTATAGATACTTGGGCCAGGCGCAGCTTGGCATGATTACGTCCATAGCATTCTTGTTTGGCGCTGCCTGTTCCGCTGTTGCGGGAATTTTGGGAATGTGGATCGCAGTGCGCGCGAACGTGCGTTCCGCCGCTGGAGCTCAAAAGAGCATGAACGACGCTTTGCAGCCTGCCTTGAGAGGCGGTGCAGTGTCTGGAATTTTCATTGTCTCATTAAGCC
>CAZNFZ010000039.1:0-2645 GCA_964572665.1 uncultured Methanosarcinales archaeon | reverse complement strand
AAATTTATATTTATCACCAAGATTTTTATCAATGCGCAAATGTATGTATGTATTCGGCTTGGCGTCTGAAACAAAGAGTATCGCTTTAAGTTTAGAAGTATTGTCAAATGCTTTTGACGTTTCTATGAACCGTAATAAGTGCCTTTTTTCCTGAACATTTTTGCCCATGCCTTGCCTCTTTTGAATTTCTTTTTTGCATATTTGAACGCCTGCCATCCACTGCCCTTAACACCGCCGTAAAGGTTGATGAAAGACAAAAAGAACAATGTGGCGCTGGCAATGAAGAATGTAAAGAACATTTGTACTGCAGTCCACCAGTTGCCGCTCATTACTGTTGCTCCAATGCCGACAAAGAATGTCGCAAAGCTCAATATCATTTCTGCGATGAATGCTTTCCAGTGTGTTGCAAAGCCGATAATCCAGTGAATGACTAATCCAGCTCCAAAGCCGAGCATTGTTGCTGAAAAAATAACAAAGAGTGCTGCTGCGACAAGTACTGCAGTGGTCTGCAATGGACCTGTAGTAAGCGTGTTGATGAGTGCGTCTGCAAGAAATGACAGAACTATGCCTACTGCCAATGTGAGTATGCCAATCCAGACTGAAATGCGCATAACACGTTAAAGTCTTGTAACGTTTTTAAAGGTGTCGTTATGACTTCAGAGTTAAAGGCTTAATAGCCAAAGTTAAAAGAAATTAATCATCAGATAAGCATATTTTTTTGAAGGCGTCTAGAGTTGAGGGCATCGGCACGATTTTTCTATTATCATAATCACTATTATCAATAAGCAGATCGGTTGACTGCCACTTCTCTACAAAGTACTTTGTGGTGAATGTATTAACATCCTTGAAAAGTTGCGCAGTAATATTATAGGGTTTCATTTGCCTTCCTGCTCGATTAACAACTCGCCGCATGCGAACATCACAGGGAGCAATAAGAAATAAAACAGAATCATAGTATTCTCGTAAAGGCTCGTCAAGAATCCACATTCCATCGTATAACACGCACGGATTATCATCAAAAGTAAAGTCTATACTTAGGTCTTTTTCGCCAGTTTCTCTGCGGTACAAACCTTGCGCACGGATTGGTTTTTGCTGTTTCATCATTAGAAGATGTTCGAGCATGAGTTCAGTATTCAATATGTGCGCTTCAGATTGTCTCTGTTCGTATTCATTTCGCTGTTTGAATTCTTCCAATATTTTATTTCTTTCAGAACGCGAATACACAAAATACATATCTGTGTGCACGTGAACTGGCCTGCATTTCTCATCCATCAAATGAGAAAAAAGTTCTTTGCAAAATTCAGTTTTGCCTGTGCCGTAAAGGCCGCTTATGGCAGTAATATTAGTATCAGACTTATACTGAGAAATGCGCATCACAAGCTCCCGTAAAATATCATTCATATGACAGATAAAACTTTATTCCGATCCCCAGATAAATCCTTTAACCCAGCGCACTAAGAAGAAACTTTTCTTTGATTTTCTGGGTTTTCCTGTTTTTGCTTTCGGTTCTGTTTTACTGACTTCAGCCTTGACTTCTTTGACTTTTGGAATTTCAACTTTCTTTGGCTTTGCAATTTTAACTTCAACTTTCTTAACTTCAACTTTAGGAACTTCAACTTTCTTTATTTCTATCTTTGGAGCTTGAACAACTGGTTTTTTGACTGCAACTTTTGCTTTAATCGGTTCAATTTTCTGTGAAATTTTTTCTTCATCTGGCTCTTCAGGCTCTCCTGGTTCGTCCGGCTCTGGCATTGGCATTGGATCTGGTGTTGGGAATGGGTGCGGGTCAAGCGGTTTTATTGGCCGCGGAGATTCAGTCCTATACTCTGCTGGAATAAATTGAGCTCCTAATTCTTCCTGGACGCCTTTGCAAAAATGTTTTAATTTTGATTCGACTTCATCGCTTTCTCCTGGAAATGCTTCAGATGCAAGTTCAAATAATTCAACTGCTCTGTGTACTTCTTTGGTGAAGTCTTCTCGTGAAACGCCAAGAATGAATCGTGCGCGCATTGTTGTTGCTAAGTACTTGACTTCTTTCAGAAGGTCTTTTTGTATGTCGTCGCTCTGTTGCCAGCCTGACTCGATTCTGCTCTCAAGCCACGTAAAATATGGACCGATTCTGCGCGAGAATACGTCCGTGTCAATTTCTGTTATCGCCTCTTGAGACATATTGACGAGTTGCAGTATGCCTGCTTTTAAATGTTGCGCAAAAGTTCACGTGGAGAATACAGTTTCAATTATTACTTGTTTGGGAACATGGTAACAAAACGTACATCACGTACCGAAGCTAATTAAATCCATTTTCACAGCTGTAAAAGATGACAGAATATACGCCGTTGACAGCGGAAAAGTTTCATCGTTATTTGATTGGAAATAACATTTGCTTGCGAATGTCTGACATGGAAGAGATTTTGAGGAAAGCAGAACAAGATGTGCAAATAGAAATAAAAAGAGGCAATCTGAAAAGCAAATCCGAGCCCGTTCTCTATCAGTTTGCATATGAGCCTGCACTTGCGAAACTTGAAGAAGTAAATGTAAAGAGAATAGAATACGCAGCTAAACACAGTACCTGGAGCGGCGACGAACGGCGCACGCATAATTCAAACTAGCGCTTTAATCCTTCTTTTGTGCTTGGAGTTTCGCAC
>CAZNFZ010000038.1:0-6182 GCA_964572665.1 uncultured Methanosarcinales archaeon | reverse complement strand
AACAGTCTTTACTACAACATTTTCAATATCGTCCTTTCCATAAGGCACGCTCTGGTGCATCAAATTAGGGATTTTGTACAGGCACACCTTTATTTTGTCCTGCAATTCTGCCAGTTCTTTCTCTGCTTCTGCAATAATTTTCGGGATTTCGGCAGCTTCCTTTATAATTTTTGACGCATCCTTGCCGGCTTTCTTCGCATCATTAATTTCCTGAGAAATCTTATTTCTTCGCGCTCTTGCCTGATCAACTTTTGCTTTCAGACCGCGCCAAAGCTCGTCATTTTTTAGAACAGCATCCAAGTAATTCAAATATTCTGGAACCTGCCTTTTGCGCAAGTTTTCCCTTACAACATCAGGATACTGGCGGATATAATTTATGTCTAACATTACGCACCTACAAACGATACTTTTTCGCCATGATCCATGGCATCAATCACAACCTTACCTAACTTGTTGGATTTTTTAATCCTAACAACACCTTTCTTGCTAACGGCAAAAGTTGCCAGATACTCATCATTGACAAAAATATCTACCTCTTTTCCAGAGTACTGTTCGCCCAAGAGGAACTCAACATGCTTGCTGCTCCCAGTTACACGATGGGGAATCTCATTTCCTTTTGGAGGCTTTTTCGCCTCCTCTTCCAAAGGGCGGACATCAAGGCCAATGCCTAACTGCTGTTCCAATGCCTGAATATTCTTGCCACCCTGACCGATAATTGACGGGATGAATTTTTCAGGAACATAAACTGTTGCCTTGTGCTCACTCAACAACTCAACTTTCACATCATCGCTGTAACGCTGGAAAACACGCTCAAGCTGGCGGGCAGCGAGAGCTTTAGCGCCAGTCGGACGCTCGTCCTGCACTGGAATAACAACCGTTTCCTCTCCATATGAATAAATTTCAGCAGCCGGCTTGTCAGACTCGAAATCGCTAATAACAACAACAGGACGCGCCAAATCAGCCTCAGTCATACCGGCAGGCACTTTCACAATCATCTTAATTCCCAAAACCTGCTCGATCTTACCGTGCTTGATAAAAACAACAGTGTCAACAACGTGAGGAATAACTCCCAAGTCAATCTTGCCAATAAAACGCTGAATGGCATCTAACGCAGTCGTTCCATGAACAACACCAATCATTCCAACACCAGCCAAACGCATATCCGCAAATAAACTGAAATCCTTAGGATTGCGCATTTCATCAAATAATGAGTAGTCTGGACGGGACAGCAACAAGACATCGTGCACTTCTTCAGGAGTGCTGCGGCTGTATGACAGCTGAGTAATTGTATCGGGCAAAACAAGGTCTCTGGGCGCTTCAACAGTCTTGATAATCTTTCCAAGTGTGGCATATTGTTCAACCAAAGCTTGAGCAAAAGTAGACTTGCCCATACCAGGCGCGCCTGCAATAAGAACTCCCTCTGCCTGCTCTGACAAACGCTTGTTCAACTTTTCGGACATCACATAGTCATTCATCTTCAAATGACGCACAGGACGAACACACGTAATCTCCCAGTTGTCAGAGAATGGAGGACGCAAGATAACAGTTCTATACAAACCAAGCTGGACGATAGTAGAACCCTCTCTTTGAATTTCCAAGAAACCATCAGTACGACAACCAGCTTCCTCAATAATTTCCCTTGAAATATCTTTAATTTCTTCAGAAGTCATCAGCTTGTCTTTAATTGGAACAAACTGCCAGTTTCCAGGAGAACCTTTCTTTGCCATCGGCAAAACTTTATCACGCAAATGCACGCTCATTGTTGTTTCATCGAAATAAGCGTCCATCTTCAATGGTTTAGGACAATATTCTTTCTGAGGAACATAAATAACTTTGATCCCTCGAGCTTGCGCGACTCTCGCCTGCACTTTGTCTCCGGTTAAAAGAGTGGCGTCTTCATCATACGCCAATTGGCGTATAACGTTATCAATTTCGCCAAGTTTGGCGTATCTTATCTCACTAGCACCAGGGCGATGGCCTGCAAATCTCAACGAGACTCGCTTCTTCTCAGCCATATCATGCAATTTTTGAATTTCATCAAGACCAATATAGCCGGACGCCTTGCCTTCATTCGCCTGATGCTCAAGCTCAGCAAGAATGGCTTCGTGAACTATCAATTCACCAACCTGCAATTCCCCCTTGGTAAGCTGTTCGCTGAGGAGCCCCTGAATAATCACGGATGTGTCAGGAACAAGCTTTTCAACCACACTCTTTGGCATACTTTACAAAGAATAAGAGTTATTTATAAAGGTTATCAGAATAAGTCAACAACCCATCCAAACATACGCTTGTACCATGGTATACCATTCACGCGAATAGATGCGGCAGCGTTTCTATGGTACTCGATGCCAAACGGGTCATGATATATTACCTTAATTTCAAACGTTGGACTACCTGAATACAACTGGTCAGAACGAATGTTAACGTGCACTTCCTGGTCTACCAGCAAATCACCTACTTCCACCAAAGCTTTTGCACCGCCGCCATCAACCTGAACAGTAACATTTTCCGGAAGCGAAACACTTTCCCTGGAAAGAGTAAAGAACAGCGTGAATGTCTCGCCATATTCCACGCTTTCTGGCAGAGCAACATCCTTTATCAAAATGCTTGGCTCTTCCAGACGAATAAGCGTTAGAACTGCAGTTTTTTCTAAAGAGCCTGACTTTGCACTGATTTTAATTTCACGCGGGCCGGGCTTTGGCATCGCAACATCAAATGAAACCGGCAGATTGGCCTTGGCAGGAACAACCGCATCCTGACATCTCTCAAAGCAGACAGTAACTGGGAGCTGAGCATCGCCGCGGTTTTGCACCAGGCAATCAACACGGCCGGCATCATCCCAAATCATATCATCCTTCAATGCACAGGCAAGCTGCAGCAAATCGTGCTGAGTAGCAGAAAGCTTTGATATTTCAGAGTCAATATCGCCCTGCGAGAAGACAATGTCCCACTTGCCCACGGCAAATGCCGAGTCAATCGTGTCGTTCCTTATAGTATAAATGTGAATCGGCAATTCATACTGGAAATTCGGGTCAAGATTGTCCTTTACCCTGACTTTCCAGAACAAACGGCCGCGGCTATGAGGCGGCAGGGCGATCTGCTTTGATTCGCCGCCCAGAATTTCCATATCTGTAACTCTGGCAAGAGTGAACTCCGCGCCAACATAGTAATCAGCAAGATTTTCGACATCAAGCACAATGCCATTATAACTGCCGAAGCCCACACGCGGACGCATTGATGCAGCAGTTACTTTCAATTCCGATGGAACAGAACCGGACTGCTCAAGCTTCTGCGCGCTCAACTTTAAATCCTGCACGTTTACATTGACGTCTCTCGCTTTCCAACTAAACACAGTAGTAGGCTCTTGAGGGTCAAAGCTTTCCTTCAGCTTAATGTGACTAGGGTCAACCCATCCATACTCGCCAAACGTCGGATCAAAAGGAACCCAGCCAACACCCGGGAAGTACACTTCGGCCCACCCGTGCGCACCCCAGCCCAACGGAAATTCAGGACTGTTAGTAAAAGCAAGACCCGAGATAAACCTGGCAGGAATTTTCAATGCACGCAACATCGCAATAAAGAGGCTAGTAATCTCGTCACAAACACCATATCTGTTTTCCAAAACCCA
This sequence comes from uncultured Methanosarcinales archaeon, assembly GCA_964572665.1. Classification (GTDB taxonomy): domain Archaea; phylum Nanobdellota; class Nanobdellia; order Woesearchaeales; family ARS49; genus CABMGU01. The sequence goes on along the minus strand of CAZNFZ010000038.1, from coordinate 2,554 downwards.
TGAGGCTGGCTGTGAAACTTCTGCAGTCAGTGTGCTCAGATTGTAAGCAACATTATTTTTTGTCCACATCGCAATCTTGCTGACAAGCATGAACATGTCATCTTCGCCCTGCGCCAACAAGTGCGCCTGTCCAAGAACTTTTGCATCATTAGAATCAACGTTCTGCGTCGGCTTCAGATATTTCTCAAGGCCAGCAGAAACTTTAACTGGGAACGGAATTTTTGCAGCAACATGCGGTGCATTGTTGGCTGTTTCAACCATCGCAGTATAGCCGTATTGCAGCGAGCCAAGTTCAGGCGCACGCCACTCAAACTTGACACGATCTCTCGTTGCAATTGCCGGAGGATCTGAATTAAAACTTCTCACTGCAGTATATTCTGAGTTTTGAGGAACAAAAATAACATCTGCCTGAATCGATTCCACAAACGGATTGGGCCCAACAGGCCGCAGTTCAATACTTGAAGAAACATCAATTTTCGTCTTTACCAAACCTGCCTGGAACCAGTCAGTCGGCTGAGCAACGACTAATGGCATGAGGAGCAGTAATAATACTATAAAATAGGCTTTGCTTCGATTAACGAGGGTGCTCAACCGCCGCACCCTCGAGCTCCCGGCGGTCTTCATCCTATCACCGTTCCAATAAATGCTTTATTGTTGATGGCCTTATGCAACTCATCAAGCTTCTGGCCATTGATAGCAATTGCCCGCATGTTCCACTTTTCAGCAGCTCTGGAAGCAACAGGGTCAAATGGTGTGGAAAGACCAGCAGACCATTCTGCTGAAATCATCTTCTTGTAATCAGCCCATGAAATCTTTTTCAACGGCTTTGCATCAGAAAACTTTCTTGGATCTTTAGTGTACACATAATCAGTATTGCTCAAGTTGAAAATCTCCTTCGCACCAAATTTCTTTGCCCACAAGACTGCATCATAATCAGTTGAACAACCAGGCAGCCAGCCCGCAGCAACAAGAACTTTTTTGAAAGACATCTTTTTAGGAGCCTGCTGGACTTCAGGCGCCTTGAAAATATGACGCAAGAGCTCGCCATTAAGCACAGTTGCCTTAATCCCTATTTCATCACGGCCCTTATTGTCAACACCAAACTCCATTGCCGCGGCACCATAGGTGCGAGCAGTGATTCCACCGCCGCAAACAATAATGAACTTGTGCGGAGAATAATCGATAAAGGATTTCAAACGTTTTAGAAAATCAAGTTGTATCTGGCCGGGATTAATGAGGCTGCCGCCGACAGACATCACCACTATTTTTTGCATATCTCTGCTTTCAGCAATATGATTTATAAACTTTGTGAAGGGGTATAGCAACTATGGAGAAGATACCAGTAACTATAGTGACCGGTGCACTTGGAGCAGGAAAGACCACGTTTGTAAATTACGTTCTTACTGCGGAGCACGGATTGCGAGTTGGCGTTATTGTTAACGAGTATGGCGCTGTTGGCATAGACGGCGCTTTAATGATGACAACAAAAGAACGAATGATTGAGTTGCCGAATGGCTGCGTTTGCTGCACTGTAAGAGGAGATTTGCTTGAAGCAGCAAAAGAACTCATTGCAACCGGCAAGATAGATTATCTAATGGTAGAAACTTCTGGCCTTGCTGAAGCAATTCCGGTCGCACAAACGTTCAATGTCCCGCCGCTCGTAGATGAAGCAGAACTTGACAGTATTATTTGTGTAATTGATGCAGAATATTTCGAAGACAACATGAAACGCAATAAAACTGCGCTTGAACAATTGCAATGCGCAGATATTGTTCTTTTGAACAAAGTGGATTTAGTTGACAAGAAAAAAGTTGAAGCTGTCAAGAAAGAAGTTAAGAAACACATTCCGGATGCAATGATAATCGAGACAGAAAAAGGACGAGCGAACTTGAAATTACTGCTGGGCGTTGGAAAATTCAACCCTGACAAACATCTGGACTGGAACAGGAAAGAGCATGACCACGCGCACAATACTGGAATGGAAACATACTCAACAATCACTGGACCAGTTGATCCAGACAAGTTCGAAGCATTCTGGACGAGTTTACCGGAAAGCATATTCAGAGCGAAGGGAATAGTTTGCATTAAGGAAAGTAAGCCGGGCGCTGAAGACGAATTTAGAGTGGCATTCCACAAAGTTGGCAAACGATGGGACATGGAATTTACACGCCCATGGGAAGACGGCGAGAAAAAAGATACAAGAGTTGTGTTTATTGGTACTAAATTGAAGCCTAAAGAGTTGCAGAAGAAACTGAATTCTTGTAAATAAAATTCAACCTGTTCTTGAAATAGACCTGATTAAAAAAGTGATAGTACGCTGATGATTCTGAACCTGAATGCTTTCACCTTTATCGACCTGAACTGAATTATTCGCTACAACCTGCTTGCTGCTTGGAATTATACGAGCATCAGGCTTTCCTCCGCCAGGTTTGTATACTGTGAACAAATATTTCCTTAGCGCCATATCATATCCAACCACGCCAATAATTTCCTGCCTTCGATCTTCCCGGTATACTCCATTCAATTCTGCTTTTCCATTCACATAATACACAAA
>CAZNFZ010000037.1:0-2193 GCA_964572665.1 uncultured Methanosarcinales archaeon | reverse complement strand
CAACGTGCATCAAATTCTTGAAGCATTGTCTGAAGCAAGAACAGCGCACGGTCCTTCAATTATTATTGCAAAAACTGTCAAAGGAAAAGGTGTTCCTTTCTTGGAAAACAAGGAAGGCTGGCACGGTAAAGCATTGAAGCAAGACGAACTGGTAAAAGCGTTAGTTGAGCTCGGTCCTTCGCAGGAAATTGACGCAAGAAAATTTGTCTCAAAGCCTCCAAAAGCGCGTCCAGAAAAATTAAAAGAAAAATCTCCTGTTGGACCAAAATATAAACTGGGAGATTTGTTTGCGACACGCGAAGCATATGGAATAATGCTCGAGAAATTGGGCATCAACGACAGAATTGTCGCATTGGATGGCGACGTGAAAAACTCAACATTCTCTGAAAAGTTCAAGGAGTTTTATCCTGAAAGATTTATTGAATGTTATATTGCAGAGCAGAATATGGTCGGCATGGCTGTTGGTATTGCAGCAAAGGGTTTGATTCCATTTGCGTCGACATTTGGCGCATTTTTCACGAGAGCGCACGACCAGATTCGGATGGCTGCCATTTCCCGCTCAAACATTAAATTGTCCGGCTCTCACGTTGGTGTTTCAATCGGAGAAGACGGTCCGTCACAGATGGCATTGGAAGACCTTGCGTTATTCAGATGTCTACCAAACAGCATTGTGCTGTATCCGTGCGATGCAGTATCTGCAGAAAAATGCACGCAATTGCTTGCAATGCACGAAGGCATTGGCTATCTAAGAACATCAAGGCCAAAGACGCCAGTCATCTATAGCAACGGTGAATCTTTCAAAATTGGTGGGAGCAAAGTTGTCAGAAGAAGTTTCCGTGATAAAGTTGTCATCATTGCCGCAGGAGTTACAGTTCACGAGGCAGTAAAAGCGGTTGATGAATTAAAAAAACAAAAGATTTACGCACGAGTTATTGACGCATACTCAGTAAAACCATTAGATTCTTCAATTATTTCAGCTGCAAGGGGAAGAAAAGTTATTGTTATTGAAGACCATTATCCAGAAGGCGGATTAGGTGAGGCCGTTGCTGCATTGGGCATTCCTATCACTCATTTGTGCGTAAGAGAAATTCCTCGTTCTGGAAAGCCTGAAGAGTTATTGCACGCGAACAAGATTGATTCAGAAGCAATAATTAAAACTGTTAAGAAACTCGTATAACGCCGTCTTTTTTTGCCTGTTTTGCAACTGCTTTGGCAATTTTTTTCATGTATCCTTTGTCAAATGGCGATGGAATTATCTTGTCAGCAGTTGGCTCAATAGAAGAGGCAAGTGCGTAAGCTGCCGCGAGCTTCATTCCTGTTGTGATTTTAGTTGCTCCAGAATCAAGTGCTCCCCTGAAAATTCCCGGGTACGCGAGCGCATTATTCACCTGATTCGGAAAATCACTTCTTCCTGTCGCAATTATTGCTGCCCCTGCTGCTTTCGCGTCTTCCGGCATTATTTCTGGAACTGGGTTTGCCATCGCAAATATGAATGGTTGTGGCGCCATTGTTTGAACCATTTCTTTTGTCAGCGCCCACGCCACGCTGACTCCTATGAAAACATTTGCGCCTTTGATTACATCCGCGAGTTTTCCTTTGATTTTTCGTGAATTGGTTGTGCGCGCAAGCTCTTGCTTGAATAAATTCATGTTTTCTGTTCTGCCGTCATAAATCGCACCAGAAGTATCGCAAACTATAATGTCTTTTACATTTCCGTGGAGCATTTTAGCTATTGCAGTTCCAGCCGCTCCTGCTCCATTTATCACAACAGAAAGTTCTGATAATTTCTTGCCGGTTACTTTCGCCGCATTAATTAATCCTGCATAAAGCACAACTGCTGTTCCGTGCTGGTCGTCGTGCATGACGGGAATTCCTAAATCTTGCAGCGCTGCTTCAATTTCAAAGCATTTTGGAGCGGCTATATCCTCAAGATTTATTGCTCCAAATACTGGCGCAATATTTTTTGTAACCAGGATAATGTCTTCTGCTTTTTGGCTTTTTACGCAGATTGGCCATGCTTCAATGTTAGCGAATTTTTTGAAAATGATTGCTTTGCCTTCCATTACCGGAATGGCGGCTTCAGCTCCAAGGTTGCCTAATCCAAGTATTGCGCTGCCGTCGCTCACAACGGCAACAGAATTTCCTTTGACTGTGTGCGTGTAAACTGAAGATGGCTCTGCTGCTATTTTCTTG
>CAZNFZ010000036.1:0-2327 GCA_964572665.1 uncultured Methanosarcinales archaeon | reverse complement strand
AGCAAGACCAAACAAGTGGCCAACAGCACAGCCAACAACAATATCCTTCTTGTTGTGAGTAATGAGATAGTATGGAATTCCCTTAATGTCCTTCTTTATCGGCTTTCCACCTTCCGACAACGCCTCAGCCACTTTCTTACTAGCATTCGGCTTCTCTGTAATAATAAGCTCGTACATCCAGCTACTACACTCTGGCACTTGTTTAAAAAGCCTTCGATGCTATATATAGTAGGCCAGTTTTCAGCATAAGGTATTTAAATGAACTCTTCGTAAGGACAAGTAATGAAAAAAGAGGATATTAGCAGAATTACTACAGTTATCAAAGTACTTGCCAAACACGGCTTAGGCGGCGTTCTTAGTAAATACGGATTTGCATGGTATCTACCTATCTTTAAACGAGGCATTGAAGGACTCCCTCCAGACCTGCCAAGAAGATTACGATTGTCAATGGAAGAATTAGGCGGAGCATACATCAAGCTCGGGCAGTTGTTAAGTGTAAGACCGGACTTAGTTCCGCAGGAATACTGTGATGAATTCTCAAAATTACAAGATAACGTTCCTTATGAATCCCTTGCTGTTGTTGAACAAACAATTGAACACGAATTCAAAAAACCAATCAATACATTCTTTACACATATCGACCCCAAACCATTAGGCAGTGCAAGCGTTGCGCAAGTGCACAAGGCACGCCTGAAGAATGGAAAAGCAGTCGCGATAAAAGTACAACGCGCCGACATCAAGCAGAAATTTTTGGCTGACATTGACATTATCAGGTATTTCGGACAGAAATTACAGAAACACCTGCAAGACAATGTTAACATTTCTCAAATAATTGATGAATTTGAACGGTATACCAAAAAAGAATTTGATTTCACAGTTGAAGCAGGCCACATTGAAGAAATATATTCATCGTTAAAATCACACGGCGTAGTTGTGCCGAAAGTCTTCTGGGCATATACAACTGAGAAAATACTGACTATGGAATATCTAGATGGCAGGAAGCTGTCAGAAATCAAAGGAATAGACAAACCACACGCTGCACGCGTATTAGTTGACTCTTTTATCGAGCAAATATTTACGTGCGGAACATTCCACGCAGACCTTCATCCTGGAAATATTCTTTTAATGAAAAACGGCAAATTAGGCCTTCTTGACTTCGGCATTGTAGGGCATCTTGATTCTAGAACACGAAAACTAGGACTGGAATTGTACATGGCAGTCCTTAACAGAGACCCAAGAGAAATTGCTGAAACCTTGTTGAAATATGGCACACCTGAAAGCAGAACAAAAATAGCAGTTTTTATGGACGATATTTCAGAACTTGTCAATTCATGGTGGGAATCAAACCCAGAAAAGAGAAAAGTCTCACATCTCTTGCATCATTTGTTCGTGCTTTGCTCACAGCACCACATCAGAATGCCAGCAGACACAATACTTTTAGGCAAGGGAATGATGACAGTAGAAGCAACAGCACACCAGCTTGACCCCCACTTCAATTTTGTTGCTTATTCGCAGCCGCTCATTTCACATTTGTTGAAAAAACAGCATGCGACCAAAAAAACACTCTTGAATTTTACGCAACGAGCACGGCTCTTTGCAGAAGCAATGTCAGAAATTCCTGGCCGAGCACTAGACACGCTTGACCACATCAGACAAGATGGTTTTACGATTAGCTTGAAAGACACGCAATTCAGACACATCGGCCAAGACTTGAACTTGTCAAGCAACAGATTAAGTTATGCAATGATTGCAGCAGCGTGCATCCTTGCAGGATCGCTTATGATAAATATCGGGCCAAAAATTTCAAGTTACAGCGTGATAAGTTTAGTCAGCCTAACAATTGCAAGCTTATTTGTCTTTATGTTGTTTATATCCATTTTACGAGAGCAGAAAAAACCCTACGATTTACATGAAGATAGTACGTAATTCAGTACATAAGTGTCGGAAATTCGCAAAAATAAATATGATTGTGCGGATCACCGATGAACGAAGTTCATCGGATGTGCTCGACAATCTTCAATTGTCGACATTCCGAGCATCTTCGGAAACTTTCAGATTCCGAAGGCTTTAAATAACTAAAACACAAAGGTGAGCATATGGCAAGAAAAGTTAGAAAAGTAATGAAATTCGGCGCACGCATTGCGGCAGCAGCAAAAGGCAGGTTTGCAAGCGACATGAAAAAGCTTGTCAAATCAGGCATTATTAACAGAAAAGAATCACAAAAGATTGTGAAAGTGATTGCTTCCGAGATACGTGTAGAAAAAGAACGCATCAAGCAGTTTGCCAAACAGGAACTCAAGCGCGGACTAAGCAAAGCAAAGCCGCTT
>CAZNFZ010000035.1:0-4634 GCA_964572665.1 uncultured Methanosarcinales archaeon | reverse complement strand
AAAAAGAAACACGCGATCGCGCGGCCGGATATCGTCATTTCATACCGCTGCGAAAAAGGAGTCTGCAGAAAATTCATTGAGGTAAAAAGTGGCAGCTGTCGACGAGCAATGGACGACTTGCACATGCAATTGCGCAAGATTACAAAATATCTGAAATATCGTCACATGGACGGAGAAGTTGTAGGAGTTTATCCGGGCGAGACAAGTCTCGAATTACTTGTTCTTTAAGTGGCAAGTGCCTTTTCGAATTTGATTTGCGTGTTTCCTGTAACGGTTGAAAAACAGCCACGTCTTCACATTTCCCTTCCAGCTGCCTCCAAACCTCGACGGGCGAGATGTTCTTGGACACAATATCCGGACATTGCAGATTTTTCCGCCAGCAGCCCAGACAGCAAAATGAGCTTCCCAGACCAACCGGGTTTCGTGCTGGATAAAAAATGGAATCCACTTTCTGCGAAATCCAACATACCCTGAAAAGAAATCTTTGGCTGGAAAAGGATAAAATGTTTCAAGAATTTTTTCCATAATTCGCGAACGATAATTTCTTTCACCGATAACTAAATCGCACGACTTCAGTGCACGGGCAAATTTTGGAATATCTTTCGGATGGTGCTCCATGTCAGCATCGAGAGAAATAACGTATTCACCTTTGAATTTCTTAAAATCATCACCAACTACACCACCTTGCGGAATTTTGTGGTGAATTATTTTCGCACCTAGTTTTTTTGCAATTTTGGCAGTATCATCAGTTGACGCATCATCGATAACAAACAACTCATATTTTTGTTTCACATACTTTTTGATGTTGAGAATCACTTTGCCAATGTTTTCAGCCTCATTGCGCGCAGGAATGACTATTGTAAGCATATATACCCTCAAGAACGAAATGTTTATAAGCTATTTCCTTCGCCAGCCAGTTAAATGAAAAGAAGCTCCCGACGCTGGAAAAAGAAGCGACAAATGAGATGGAAATGGCAGCGCAAGCGCATGAAGAAAGAGAAGCGCAAGCGAGCAGCCAGAGCGGCAGCTTAATCTTAATTTTTTTTTTGAATTTCTTTAAAAAAAATAAAGAATTATTTACGCTTAGATTTCTTTTTATTTACATACGTAATCTTATTCCATGATTTCCGTATATCTTTCACAATCGGCTCTACTTTCTTTTCTTCCCTATTAAAGAGACTGCCGATCTTGTCCTTATTGAAATAAGCATAACCACCTAATAACAATGCAACCAATAACAACAATGCCAATGAAGATGGTGCACTGGAAGAAGACTGTTGAGCCATGGCCCCTTCAATTGATGCGCGAGACGCTTCACTGCGCCTATTTGCTTGCTCAGGATATTGAACTTGACCGGCAAACGCTTGCTGCCTGGCTAACGCTTCTTCTGCAGGCAACTCGGGAGGCAAGGACCTCTTTCCGCTTGATGTTGATACTTGATTGAAATATGATGGGTTTCCCTGTGCCTGTGGAGGTGCTTCAGCAGATGGTGGCAAGGGTGTTGAACACTGCGTATTTGTATTTACTCTACAATTGCCATCCAAAATCATAACTCCTTTGCATCTACCTTTCCCATTCAAACATGGACCACAACAGGCTTCTTGAACGTACGAATTACTTCCTCCACCGCCGCCCCCTCCTACAGAAGGTGGCGGACAGAGCGTTGCTGAGAATATGTGTGTGCATTCGAAATCACCATTTTGTGGAATGATTGAGTCTGGAACTTGTAACGGATTACACGTATCGACCGTGCACGGGTTTTCATCGTTGCAATTTTGTGGTGGATTGCTGCAGCCAGTACTTACATCACAAAGGTCTTGAGTGCAAACATTTTGATCATTGCAGTTTGTTGGGGCGCCTGATGAGCATGCCCCATCATCACATGCGTCATTTTCAGTGCATGCATCATTATCATCGCACGGGTCTTGATTATTTGTATTCGTGCATTCATTATTACTGCACGCGTCATCAGTGCACGCGTTGCTGTCATCACAATCGCTGTTTTCAGCGCAGCAGCCTTGTATTGGTGAAAAGTCGCAGAAGCCCGTCTCAGTAGTGCATGTTCCTGAAATGCACGGATAATTTGCATTGGGAGTGCAATCGCTGTCTGTTTCACATGCTGCTGCACAGCAGTCTTCTTCGCAGTTGATGAAGCCTCCTTCATCGCCAGGATCATATACATTTCTGTTATACTGACATAGCGCGTTTCCAGCACATTCGCTGTTACCGCCTGCGCAATCGTTTGGACAAGTGCTTGCGGTTTCAGTGCACGTTGTTTGATCACCTGGACAGTTGCAATCGCCATCTTGACATATGTGCTGACCACCCTCACAGGCGCCGTTGCCACAGTCTGCTGCACAGTCGTCTGGGCACGAATTTCCTTCACCTGCTTCGCATGCCAGATTGCCGCATACTGGATCACAGTCTTGATTGCAGCTTTGCGCGTTCTCATCGAAAGCGCAGACTCCATCCCCGCAATGTTGACATAATGCGGTGTTGCAGGAACATGGCTGTTGAGTATCTGCAGCCGTGCATATTCCTTCATTTCCTCCTTGCTTGCATCTGCCTCCCGGAGGATCGCATTGTTCTCCTGGGTCTTGCACTCCGTTGCCGCAGCAGCCTTCGTCTACTTCGCCATTACAATTATTATCTATCAGGTCATCGCAGACTTCCTGAGCGCCTGGACTTATGCTGGCATCATTATCATTACAATCTATCTGGCACGCTGCTTGCGGTTGAACAATGGGCTCGACAACATATGCTGTTGGCGATGATGGAAAGGAAACCGGCATTTGAAGACTCCACAAAGTGAGTCCTAATCCGATTACTGCTACAAGTAATATGACTACAAATATTGCGTTTTCAATTGCTTTTTTGTTCATTCTATACATGATGGGTAAGAGTCTCCATCGGCATCGTTTTGAACGTCACAATCAGTCTCACACGTGCCTGAATTACATTGATCGCAAGGACCGCATTGAGCTACGTTGTCTGGGTGCGTGCAGATGCCTCCGCTGCACACGTCATCCGTGCATTCATTGCCCTCATCCGTACAAGGCGCGCTGTTGTTTGGGTTAGCGCACGTTCCGTCATCGCCACATACGTCGTCGGTGCAAATGTTTCCGTCATCACATTGTGAGTTGAACGAGCATTGTGTGGCTGAACATGTGAAAGTTCCGGCCACGCAATCATTGTTGCTATCGCAATCAGGCCTTGAGTCTCCTGGATTGCCTCCTGTTTTTCTGAAACATAAATCTGGACTGCATCTGACAAACGGATTATTACTGCAGTCGGCATCAACATCACAATTATCAAAATCAAATGGCGCGGTAACATCTGCACAGTCGCAATCTGTTGCGCACTGCTCACAATTACCATCGACGCATTTTGGCGTGGCATCATTGCTGCAAGGACCAGCTCCTTCTGGAGGGCCTGGGCAATCCTCTCCATAATCGCAATCGCAGGGATCTTTGCAAAATCCATTTACACAAGTATTGCAGAATTGTGGTGAAAAGCCTGTTGGCGCTGCGCACGGGAATGGACAGTCTGTGTCAGTCACACAAGTAATTGGCTCGCAGCATCCGTTTGTGCATTGTTGGTCTGGTGCGCACCACGTGGTGTCTTCGCATGGGTCAGCACATTCCTGCGCTGTTACAATTAGAACTTGGAATATTGAAAGTATTAACAAAGAAATAATCACCATACCAACTTTTTTCATTCTAGGAAGCATCTATGTTAGTGAATTTATAAATTTACCTACTTAGATAATATAGTATTCTCGTATACTCTCACCGTAAGCTTTAAATACCCCCTGTTGGTCTGAAAGTGAATCATCTCCAACGCTGGTAGATCCTCCAGCATTCTATGTTCCTCGGGAAACTGAGGGAGCAGCATCATGCTCACAAGAGTGAGTGCTCAACGCAACAGTTGAGTACGAGGAAGTATCTGTATAACCGACAATTCTTTTTATCGTGCTTCACACTGAAAAGTGTGATCAAGAAGTGCAATTCTTGAAATGCACAAAACTTGCGACCAAATAAGTGGTTATATGTCGAGAATATCTCGACTGGGAAATCAAGATTATTTCTTGATAACGCGAAGGCTCCCGATTATCATATCGGGTTCTTTCGAAAATCAAAATTGTTTATTCAATTTTGATATGTCCAAACAAACCGACTGCTCGATACCTGTTTATCCTGCAGGAGGTTGCTGCTATCAGAATCCGGCTAAGACATGCAAGTGTTTGCCGCAAGGCAACGCAAACTGCTCAGTAACACGTCGCTAACGTACCGTGAAGTCCGGGATAACCTTGGGAAACTGAGGATAATACCGGGTAGGGAACATCGTGTGGAATCCTGTTGTTCCAGAAAGCTTCGGCGCTTCACGATCGGGCGGCGGCCCATCAGGTAGTTGGTGAGGTAATGGCTCACCAAGCCTAAGACGGGTAGGGGCCTTGAGAGAGGTTGCCCCGAGAAGGACACTGAGATACTGGTCCTAGCCCTAAGGGGTGCAGCAGTCGCGAAAACTTCGCAATGCGCGAAAGCGTGACGAGGGGATTCTGAGTGCTTACGGTTTATCCGTAGGCTTTTCGTTAGGGCAAATACCTAGCGGAATAAGTGGTGGGCAAGACTGGT
>CAZNFZ010000034.1:0-2088 GCA_964572665.1 uncultured Methanosarcinales archaeon | reverse complement strand
GACCATATTGCAAACAATTGCTTTCACGGTTTTGAACGCGATTTCCTGGAGCTGAAAAATGAAATACTTATTAGTTGCCTTATTGGCGCTGTTGGTTGCTTGCGCGCCTCAGATGATGGAGAAGCCAATGGAGAAGGCGCCAGTTATGGAAAAGACGCCGGTAATAGAAAAGCAACCTCCAATGATAGATGAAAAACCGGCAATGGAAGAGAAAGAAGAAAGAATGATGGAGCCTGGCTTGATTGGCGGCGGAGTTTCAAGATATTACAATTGGGACAAAACAATGTTTGACAAGTCAGTTGCTGAAGGAAAAACAATTTACCTTGAGTTCTCTGCTGACTGGTGCCCGGCGTGCCAGAGTCAGGAGCCGCAATTAATTGCCGGCTTTGCTGAATTGAATGACCCGAACGTTATCGGCTTCAAGATTCATTACAAGGATGACCAGACAACTCCAGAGCACGCTGACTTAACTAAACAATACCAGATTGCTTATCAGCACTCAAAAGTCGTTTTGAAGGATGGCAAGGTTGTGCTTAAGAGCCCTGAAGCGTGGACAAAGGACAAGTTCCTTGCAGAGATGAGGAAGCTGTAAATGGCAGAAGCTACTCTTTTTATTTCTTTTATTGCAGGCATAATTAGTTTTTTCGCTCCCTGCATACTTCCATTAATTCCCGCGTTCCTTGGCTTTTTGGCTGGCCAAAAGGTTGAACAAGCTTCAAGATTGCGTTTGCTTGGTTACACTTTCCTGTTTGTGCTGGGCTTTGGCTCGGCGTTTTCTGTTATTGGCGTGTTATTGAATGGTATTCTGTCAAATGTTGCTTATACCGCTCAGACATGGCTTTCCCGTGTTGCCGGCGCCATCATAATCTTGTTCGGCTTTTACTTGCTTGGATTCATCAAGCCTGAATTTTTGCAGAGAGAGCACAAGTTCAAAGTTCCAAAGATAGGAAATCGCGCTGTTGCTAGTTTTGTTTTTGGCGCTGCATTCGCGATTGGCTGGACGCCCTGTGTGGGAGCAGTATTAGGCTCTATTCTCGCTCTTGCTGCTTCAATGCCAAGTGACGCTTTCTTCTTGTTGCTGTCGTATTCGCTCGGCCTGGGCATTCCATTTTTGGTAGCTGGTTTTTTCGCGAAAGAGTTCATTGGATGGATTCAAAAGCATACCGCCTTCTTAAAATACTTCAACATTGTTGTCGGTTTGCTGGTAGTTGCTTTAGGCGTCTTAGTCTTTACTAACAATCTCGCGTTGGTTGCTGGAAGTTTTAGCTTCCTGAACAGGTTTTTGTTGGGATGAAGACAAAAACTATCTTGTTTGTAGTGTTGTTTGCGTTAGTTATCGCTTCAATTTTCTACTTGCAAAAGCCCGCGCAGAATGTTGAGCGTGTTTCTCCCGTAGTGCAAAAGAAAAACGGCGTTCTGGCTCCTGAGCTGGCGGGAATCGCGGGTTACATTAACACTGACAGCATTAAAATTGCGGATTTGGTTGGCAAGAAGGTTATTTTAATTGACATCTGGACTTACAGCTGCATTAACTGCCAGCGGACTCTGCCTTACATTACAAAATGGCACGAGAAATACAAGGACAAAGGACTTGAAGTAATTGGAGTGCATTCTCCCGAGTTTGATTTTGAGAAGAAATACGAGAACGTCAAGCGTGCTACAGAAAAATGGAACATAAAATATCCTGTTGTGCTTGACAACGAGCACGCTACTTGGAACGCTTTTATGAATCGTTATTGGCCGAGAAAATACTTGATTGACATTGACGGCTATATTGTCTGGGATCATATAGGTGAAGGCGGCTATGAGGAAGCTGAAAGGAAAATTCAGGAATTGTTGGAAGAACGAGTGACTAAATTAGGAATGTCAGATAATATCCCCACTGAAATCTCTGAAGTTGAAGCTCCTAAAATTGAAGGAAGGATTGGCACGCCAGAACTCTATCTGGGCTATGAATTCACGCGTGGCAATTTTGGAAATAAAGAAGGCTTGCCCGCATTGAAAGAAGTTTCTTACTCTCTTCCTGAAAAATTTTCATCAAATGATGTTTACCTTGAAGGCGTTTGGTTTGTCGACAAGGATCATGTC
>CAZNFZ010000033.1:0-6800 GCA_964572665.1 uncultured Methanosarcinales archaeon | reverse complement strand
CCGCTCAAACTTCTGATATCAATGAACTTGTTGCCGCTGATTCGAACATTAAATTTTAATCCAGCTGCGAATGGGTCTTCCTTGTTCTCAATTTCAAGGTAAGCTTCTCCTTTTGTTGTCAGCTGGCTGAAGATTCTCCTGAACTGCCCGTCAACAACCGTTAAGGTCTTCATGAACAGGTCTTTCTTGTTTCTTTCAATCTCGTTCATCATGCCCATAACAGAGTCTTTCTCTGTTAACAGCACGTTTTTCTTGTTAAGTAAGATTCCATATTCTTTTTCAACAGTTTCGTAAATTTCAAGCGCACGCATGTTTACATTGCCGATATTCACCATCATGCGTTCAAACTCGTTTATTTCTTTCTTGAGCTGTTCTTCTGGCTTTTCCATGTCAAGTTCAATGCCCGAATACTGTTCAAATTCCGCGGTCAATCCGGCGGTTTCTGCCTTGACTTTCGCTTCTTCCATGGAAAGCAAATTCATAGTCATTTCTTCTTTTCTGCCGACTTGATCAATACCTAGAACCCTGCCTTCCTTTTCAGTGGCTTCTTTGTCTAACTTATTCCTTTTTTCAATAAGTCCTTTGAATTGGCTGAAGAATTGTGATTGTTCTGTCTCTTTCTTTGCGAGTTCTGCTTCATGGCCTGCAACTAGCTTGTCTAAGTCTGTAATTTCGTTGTTAAAGCCTTCTTTTTCTTTTTCCATTGCTTTGAGCAGGCCGTGCATGCTTTCTTTGTCCCTGCCAAGAATATCAGTCAGCTGTACGTCGATTCCTTTCTGTTCTACTCCTATTCTCATTCGTTCCTGGTCAAGCTGCTTTCTCTTTTCTTCAAAGGCGTTTAATTCTGCAAGAACGCGCGGGTTTCGTAATTCGGTTATCTTGTTCCTGATAGTTTGTTTTTCTATCTTCAGGTCAGTGAGCGTTTTGGTCTCAACAGCGAGCGTTTCTTCTAATGTTTCCAAATCTTTTCCGATTCGCGTTATGGTTTTAGTTAGCTCTTCTTTGTAGTTTCTTGTTGCTTCTAAATCTCCAGTATCCAGGTGCAGGCTTTTCTCCTGTTTGATAATGTCGCCCTCTAAATTGGCTTTTAATTCTCTTAATTTTGTAATCTTGTCTTCGTTTGATTTCCTGTTCTTTTCAAGAGTTTGTAGCCTGTCATCAAGCGCTTCTATCTGTTTCTTCGTGTCTTCCAGCTTGCCTTCAATTTCTTTTTCTTTGAAGCTGCCTGATTTCTTTGTTCTGAATCCGCCGGTCATTGCACCAGATAATTCACACATGTCTCCGTCGAGTGTTACCATTCTGGCTTCGCCAATGCCGATTCGTCTTGCAGTTTCGATGTCTTCAACAATGAGCGTGTTTCCGAAAACGTGTGAGAAGACATTTTTGAATTTTGGGTCGAAATCAAGTAAATCTATTGCAAAGCCGTAAACTCCTTTTTCTTTCGCGAGCTTCTTCAGTTCTTCTTTGACCAGTGCTGGCCTGATTTTGTTTAAGGGCAGGAATGTTGCAAATCCAAATTTGTTCTGTTTCAAAAACTTGATTGCTTGTGATGCGGTTTTATCATCATCTACTACAATGCTGTGAATCTTCTGTGATGCGGCTATCTCTAAAGCAAGAGCATACTTGCTTTCAGAGCTTCCCAGCTCCGAAACCGTGCCATATACTTCTCCCAGTTTCTGCCTGTTCTCAATTACTTTCTTGACTGCAATGTTTGCCGCAATGCTTTCCTGCACTGATGCCTGCTTGATGCTGAGCTTGCTTTCATCTTCGCGTAAAGAGTGCAGCTCTGCTCTCCCTTTTGCGAGCGTATTGGCATCCTTGCTGTCCTGATTGAGCAGTTCATTCAGCTCTAGAACCATTTTCTTGAATTGTTCTTTCTGTTTCTTTAGAAGTACAAGCTCTTCTGTGTGGGCATCTTCAAGTTCTTTGACCTTGGCTATTTTCTCGTCCATTGTGGCTATCTGGAATTCTGCCTTGTCTTTTTCCCTGACGAGCGTTTGCTGTTTTTCTCGTAATAATTGCAGTTCCCTCTGCTGGTCTTCTGCTTTCTTGTCCAATTCTGCAAATTGCTTGTCAATGTCAGCGTCATCTGCCAAATCGTGCTTGAGTTTGAATTCTTTTATCTTGAAATCCAGTTCAGTGATTGTCTTGGTCATTGCCTGGACTTGTGCCGTCTGGTTGTCTTTTTGCTCGTTTAATTCCTTTATCTTGCTGTCAACTTCTTCCAGATTTTTCTGCAGCTGTTCTTTTCTTTGGCCAATTCTTTCTATTTCTGTGTTGCAAGTGCTGGCGCGTCCTTTGTGCGTTGCAAGCTGGATTTTCATATGCTCGACTTCTTTCTGTATCTTTATTTGTTCAACTTCTCCTTTTCTTTCAATCTCAGAATTAATGTCTTGGATGGTTTTTTTGTGCTCGGCTACTTCTGCACGAAGAGCTTGTATCTGCTGCTGGTATTTTGAAAGTTTTTCTCTGTGTCCTGAGCTTTTGTCTTCAAGTTTTTTGAGTTCGTCGCCTTTCTTATTGAGCTGTCTCTTGAGGTGGCTTGCCTTGTTCTGTTTTATTTTGTCATTAAGGTCCTTGTACTTTAATGCCTGGTCCCTGTCTTTCTTCAAATCTTTCAGGTACGATTCTCTTTCTTTCAGAATAATCTCTGCTTCGTTGAGTTTTCCGCCAACTTTTTCCAGTTCATTGAGCGCTTGGTGTTTTTTCTCTTCATAGACGCTAATGCCTGCTATTTCTTCAATGAGCTGTCTGAGCTCTATGGGGCTCATCGTGACCAATCTGGTAATGTCTCCCTGTAGGATTATGTTGTAACCATCTGGGTTAATTTTTGCCGCGCTCATTAATTCAAGAATTTCTTGTCGTGTTTTTGTCTTGCCGTTTATCTTGTACTTGCCTGCACCATCCGATCTGACAATTCTTGTTAGCTTGACTTCATCTTCTTCAACAGGGAATACTTTTTGCCGGTTGTCAAATACGATGCTGACTTCTGCTTCTTTTGCCGGCTGTTTGGTCTTGCCGCCGTTGTAAATCAAGTTGGCGCTTTTTTCTGCGCGTAATTGTTTTGAAGAACTTTTGCCCAGCACAAAGCACAGTGCGTCCAGAATGTTGCTCTTGCCGCTTCCATTTGGCCCAAGAACGACGTTAAAATCATCGCCAAACAGCAATTCAGTATATTTGCCAAAGCTCTTGAACCCGCTTAGAACTAATTTAGTTATCTTGGTGGCTTTCGCTACTTTAGGAACGTCCATACTAGGTTGCGCCATCGGTGTCGCACTCGTCTCCATTGGTATTTTTCCTATATCCAAGGTATATAAAGATTTGGTGGAAAGGTATTTAAATATCTATATTGGCGCTACAGGCATGACATCAAAAGTACACGCAGCTCATATTTTAGTTAAGACTGAGCAGGAAGCTTTCGGCCTGTTGTTTGACATTAATCACGGCAAGGACTTCGCGGAAGTCGCGAAAGCAAAGTCAATGTGCCCATCCGCTAAGAATGGCGGAGACTTGGGCTGGTTTGGCAGGAACATGATGGTCAAGGAATTCGAGACAGCTGCATTCGCGATGAAGCCAGGAGAAATATCAAAGCCGGTTAAAACCCAGTTCGGCTGGCATATTATCAAGGTTATTGAAGCGAAGTAACTAGTATTCTCCAATCTTCTTCTGCTTCTTTAATCCTGCAAGTTCTCTGTATGGCGCCCAGCTGTGTCTGAATATTGATGGGTGTTTGTCCCAGTTTTTCTTCAAGTATGCTGCTGTTTTTGGATCTGCCATGTAGCCGCTTCCAAAATCTTCGCCAACTTGCTTCTTAATCTCCTCTATTGCCGCATCGCGCGCAACTTTTGCCAGAATGCTTGCGGCTCCTACAATCAGGTACTTTGAATCCGCTTTATGCTCTGTCTTGAATGTTATCGTTTTTGCCATCAATCTTTCAGCAATGTACTCGTGATACGCTTTAGTGTTATTGCTCGGGCAGTCAATGAGCGCTTTCTCAGGATTTAACATGTTTATGAGCTCAACTGATTTGTCTGCTTCCAGCCAGTTTAAGTTTGCTCCAGTTTCAGAAAGTACATTTGAATCAATTTCTGCAGGAGGCACAAGTATGAGCTGATACTTTACGTGTTTTGGCAGTTCTTTCGCAATTCTTTCTCTTTGCAATGGTGTTAGAAGTTTGCTGTCCTTCACGCCTAAGTCTTTCAAGGAAGCTTCTTTTGTCTCATCTATCATTGCGCCGCAAATTACGAGGGGTCCTATAACGCATCCTCTGCCTGCTTCATCAATACCGCAGATGTTCATATTCAGCTCTTTGCCAGTCCTCTTTAAAATATTTACCACAGAAATATTTAAATAGACGCGCGCTTTAGAAAATAACATGTCAAGAACAAACCCAAACCCTACTCCTGAAGTGATTCAGTTTGTTGGAGTTTCAGAATTACCAGCTGAAGAACAGGCAACCGTGCAATCTATCACAACTGAGCAGTTTGATAAAATCAAGCGTGATTTGCAGAACATTACCAATATGACCGTTCATGTCAAGTTCTACCAAAAAACAGGCGGAAGGAAAAAATATTCAATGCACGTAAAGGTTGCAGCTCCAACGCATGTTTTCGACAGCTCAAATTCAGATGACTGGGAGCTGCCCAGAGCCTTGCACAAAGCATTTGAAGATATCCGTCACCAGATTCAGCACAGGTTTCACACTGACAGCACGCGTCCGGATAGATTGTAATTCTTAAGAAAATTATATAGCGGGAGGTGGATTTGAACCACCGAGCTATGGGTTATGAGCCCATCGGGAACTCCAGACTTCCCTACCCCGCTGTAGTCTATTGGCTCTTCAGAGTATTTTATAAATGTTTGCTCAGTAAGCTTTAAATATGCTCGACAAGGAGCTTTTATCTATGCCGTGGTGGCACAACCTGGTACTGCGCCAGATTGCTAATCTGGTTTCCGCAAGGATATCCCGGTTCAAATCCGGGCCACGGCGTATGAATTTTCAAAAGGGGTATACGCGCGTTGTTGGTATTTTCTTCACATTAGTTGTTGTCTCTTTAATCGCCGACTATCTTAAATTTGGCGTCCGTCTTGAAACTTGGCACAAAATCTTTCACGTTGTTCTGGGCATTATTGTCCTGAAATACGGCTGGAATAACAAGAACTTCTGGCGTCCATTCTGTTTGTACAATGGTGTGTTTTTCACCATCATCGCGCTTATCGGCTGGACATTCCCTGACTTGCTTGGTTTAGACGCTTTCAATAGGCTTGATACCATTTTGCATTCAATTGTTGGAATCTCTGGACTGCTGATTGGTTTTAAGAAGTAGTTTTGTCTAATCCCGTTTCGCTCACGCGATATCCCTGTTCATGTCGGAAACGTATAAGAGTCATATTATGATACTCCACGTTTCCGAGCAACTTGCGAAGCGTACTTCGCAAGTAATCCGGGCGCCGGCGTATTTTCTAATGCTTGCCCTATCCAAAGTAAATAATAAGAAAACGCTTATTCCTGAAGCTTATTCAAAAGTGCTAATCTTTTCTCGAAATCTTGGGTATTCTCTAACTTTTCGGCAGCTTGCAGTTTGTCAAACAATTTCTGGCAATTCTTTACGGCATCATCTTGTTTCTCTTCAAGATCTTCTGGAAGGTTAGATTGAATGTTTAAAGAAAGGCGCAGACCGCATAGATCTTCATCCTTGGCAGCAGATTCAACAGCGGCAACAACAGTATGGCAGATATTCTTGTTTCGGAGAAATTCCTCTTCAACAGTTTCTGTGCCGTAGTAAACATAGTCGCCTTTCAATTGGGATTCACAGTAAGTGGTAATTGGAACCTTGCCATTTTTGACATAAGCGATTGCGGGAGCGTAAATAACAGAGCTATCGTGAACCCTGTTGTCCTGGATTAAATTCCAAGCGGACGTGTCAAGAGTAATGCTTGCATAAGTTGCAAGTGCTAAATCACGCTCCTGACCGGCAACAGTATTTGCTAGGATTGCCTCAGGGCTGCCCTTCTCATCAGCAAAATTCAAAGCGCAATTAATCTTGTCAACGGAATAAGCACAGATGTTCGCCTCGTTGTTCTCGATCGCAAGAGCGTTGATACAAACCTGAGCGTCCAACTCCTTCATTGTTGTGCACTTATCAATCTTGGTCTGCAATAATTCTTTCTTGAAAATGCGCATGCAGGTTGCGATTTCGCGTTTGGCGTGTTTTTCACACAACTCTGGCTGGTTTAATGCTGCCGCTACATTCCCTACACAGACCTCACTAAAAGTTTCAATGTTTAGGCAGAGATTAACATCTTTAGTCTCCTTGGCCTGAATAGTCCAGCAAATATCGCGCGTGAAGGCGCTGGGGTCATCAGCACAATTTTCAATCTCTTCACATGCGACCAAGATGATGAGCAGGAGAATTACGCTCTTTTTCATGAGGCTGCATGTTTTTATGAAGTATTTAAACATTTCTTGCCAGGTGGCGTGCCTCGCTCACTTGAGTAATCCGGGCCACGGCGTATTTTTTTAGGTCAGAACATTTTAATAGCTTAGGTTCTTCAGTGTGTCCATGACTATTGACTTAGACACACTTGACAGCTTTTTCGATCCAGCGGTGATTTCTTGGGATGGTAATGAAGCTCTGATGCACGCAAATACTGCATTTTTTGTGTATTATGTGAATGGAAAAGCAGAATTGAATGGAGTATACCGGGAAGATCGAAGGCAGGAAATTATTGGCGTGGTTGGATATGATATGGCGCTAAGGAAATATTTGTTCACAGTATACAAACCTGGCGGAGGAAAG
>CAZNFZ010000032.1:0-3986 GCA_964572665.1 uncultured Methanosarcinales archaeon | reverse complement strand
TTACTTGTCCCGGTGTTGGGAATCTTAAGTATTGGTTAAATTCGCTGCTTCCCTTGTCAGTAACTATTTGACCGCCCTTCAGCATGTCAAGGTCTACTTCTGTAAAGGTTTCACGAACATCTCCAATCATCTCGCCGATTTCCAGCAAGTCTGATGTGGAACCAACTTCAACTGCATCTCCTTCAACCACGAGTTGCGAAGGTGCACCTGGAGCGGACGACTTAACCACTGCTTGTGATTGCAAGCTCTGGATAATGTCCACTGCACCTATAACGTCTGAACCATCTGCTGCGTCACCGACGATTATCGCCAAGTTCGAAGCAGGCGTACCGTTAACTACGAACGGTGCAGGCCAGTCTGACAAATTTGCTGCTGATGCGCCGAAAATCGTCGCACCTACCATTGTCAATCCCATTCCTAAAGCCACCATCTTTTTTATTGCTTGTATTGCTTTCATTCTAACAAACACCTCCGTGTTTTTTGGCTATTTTCATTATTTTTGTTTGTGTCCTCACTTGGTGAGGTAAAGGACTGTGCTTCAGAAACTAGTGAACCGTATTTAAAACTTTTGTAAATGCTATTTGTACAATCTGTATTTTGCATTATCTATCTCCTCTTTTTTACTTTAGGCTTTTTGTCGTCTTATAATTGATGCGACTACCTAGTTAATGACGATTAAACCGAAGGGAGTTTATAAACTTTTCGTACTTACAAAACGTACTTTTTCGTCGATAAAACGTACTTGTTTCAGTGCATTTATCGACGATAAACGGTGAAACGTCTGACGACGTACCGACGGGAGAAAGTACTTACACCAGCGCGAATCTTGTTGACGAGCACATAACCATCATACGCAGCTGCGGATTAAGTTCCTTGGCTCTATTATATACTGAGATGTCCTGCTCACTTGCCAAACATTGGTTAATCGGGTGACTGTGAAGGTCAATGAGCGTGTTTGTTGGGCAGGAAACACTAACAATGTGAACAACATTCGCCCTGATAATCTCAGGAAACTCAACTTTACTAATTATATAGGCGCTTTCTCTTTGTTCGCCGAACAAACACGCCTTGATTTCCCTGTGCTCATTGCTGATAAACTCATTTTGGAGCTGCTGCAACGTGCCTCCTTCAAACACAATTGTTGTATTTCTGAAGATTAGTTCTTGATTTCTTAGCGATTTACTCTGAATAATACCCATAATAGCATCCTGAAAAGACAAAGAGAATATCAAAACGAGCAAGAAAATACCTAGAACAAGCACCAAAGGCCTGCGCCACCAAGGATCTGGCTGCTCTGGAAACTCTAATTCTTCGGGTTTAATACCGTCAAACACGTCTTTTTCCGTATCAATTCGTGATTTTTTCATATTTCTCATCGATGAATCCATTAAGGAGTTTGTATTAAAGAAAACTGTGCCGGGGACGGCGAATCCGGTTTGCCAACAGCCTGCGAAGCTGTAGTCCGAAAGGACATCGGGGTTCAAATATCTTTCGTCTGTTGGCGGTGAAAGGTTGAAAATCCCCGCCCCGGCGCACATTCTAATAACAAACAGTTGAACAAAAATAAATACAAACCATACTAAAAGGTGAAGTAATCAAACACCATACTTGCGGTAAAGTGCATGCATATTGTTTCTATCAGCGTTATCTAATGGAGTCCCATGCATTAACGCTTGGACATATCGGTCAAATAAAGGAACAGTGACTGCAAGGTTATCCCTCAGCGCAAACGTATCAAATCCCGTTTGATTCTCCCCCAATTGTTTCACCAAGTTTTCCATGCTTCTGAAAACATCTTTCTTATTAGGGGAGTCATTTGGATAAGCTTCCACCACAGAAAGCATTCCGATAAGCACCTGCACTTTTAACGAAATTCCATCTATTGGCGCATTCTCAGAATTTCTACCAAATAACTCACTCATTATCTACCACCTATATGCGGACGGCAGGATTCGAACCTGCGAAGGCACTAAGCCACTGGAGTCTAAATCCAGTCCGTTAGACCACTTCGGTACGTCCGCGTATAAGAAATAAAAACATTCACAGGTTATATAATAGTATTTGTAGAATTACAGCCGCTTTCTAGTATTCTTCCACGCAAACTTACGCAACTTGCTGCTGTTGCCATAGCCGCAGCTGGAGCAGATTGACTTCTTGGCGTGGAAACTATTTCTGCCGCAGCGCCTGCACGGAATGTGCGACTTACCGCGAGAACGCTTTCCCTGAGAACCTGTACCGCCGTAACCTTTGCTCATTTTATTATGCCGGACTGATTAAAACAATAGTATCGCCGCGAATAAAGGCAGTTCCTAACTTGCGCTTAACTTCGCCGTCGACCCTTTCTTCTGTCTCGTCAAGAACCACGTTGATGTGAATGTCAAACGCTCTAAGAGTGCCAACATACTGTTTGTTGTTCTTGCACTCAACAATTACTTTCTTGTCGCGAGCGCGATTCAATGCATCTAATGGTCTTGCTTCCATGATAATAACACCCCGTGGTCAATAATTCAAAAAACCACTCGGGGGATATTTAAACCTTTCTATTAGAAACCGAATGACTTCTGCCGTTTCTTATAATACTTGAAGCCATAGTAGGCTATGAATGGCAGGAGAACTATCACAACAACATACCAATACCACGAGATTCCTTTGCTTTCTGAAGGAATCTGAGAGACATTTTGCTCTGAAACATTCTGTTTTTGCACTTCAGGGGCTTTTGTTTTCTGAGGTTTTTCTGTCGGCTTTACTTCCGGCCGCGTATCACATTCATCGCCAAAGCCATTTCCATTTTTGTCCGCCTGATTTTCATTCTTGAGTTCAGGACAGTTGTCGACAAAATCAGTAAAGCCATCCTTATCGGTATCTGCTTCAATCAAATACCCAATATTGTGCGCAGCAGTTACAAATGCAGCCATAACGCCAGACAAAGAAACATCCTCTGCGGCCAAGTCAAGATTTACCAGCCTGCCATTCTTCATATCCCAGCCGTACAACTGGCTGCCACGCGTGAAAAGAATAACGTTCCCATACAATGACGGAGATTCTCCCACTTGATTTGTTTCAGCAACCTGCCCGCTTTTTGCATCAAGCACATTTATTTTTCCTTCAGAAACAAATACTGCAAGGCTGTCCTTTGACAGCATCGGATGCTCACCCAGGCCAACATTACTCACCTTGTGGTCTTCCTGATTATATATACGGATAATGACGTCTTTCTTGTCGCCATCTGCATTCAAGTCAGCGCCAATCTGCTCCTCACTTGACTGTAAAACTACATATTTCTTGTTGATAGCAGGAAAATCTCCTGCTGTTTTCGTATTTGTAATATCACCTGATTTCAAATCATAAATGCGAACAATATCATCATTCATATCACCATCATTGGTGAAATCAATTCCCAAATCAGATTCCGTTGTTGAAAAAGCAATCTGGTCCGAGTAAACAGTCGGATGCATGCCGGCAGCAATAAAAATTGGCTTTTTGTCACGCACATTCGCATATTGGACAACAAAGTCATTCGTATCATTGTCGCCGTTCAAATCGCTATCCGTTTCCTTTGTTTCAAACGCGACGATAAACCCGAAAATGGAAGGATTGCTGCCACTGCCAATCTCGCTTTCCTCCTTGCTCGGAAAATCATAAACGTACACTTTGCCATCGCGCTCGTACACAGCAATGTCACCATACAAAACCAAATTCTGGCCAGTCTTGCCCGTGCTTTCAACAACCAGTGCGTAAGAAAATGGCATTATCAACAACAACAGTGCAAGCAACCAGATGCGCATAACAGCAAAGGTAAAAAATCACAATATAAACCTTTTGGCACAGAAACCTTTTTAAACCACCCCCTTAGAACTCATCGCTATGGTTATCATACAACGCGGAAGAGCCGGCAGAAAGCCAACAGGCGGCCTGTATAACGTAGCCCGCGGCAAAAGAAAGTTCGAAATCGGCAGCCTGCCAGTTAACACCAAAATTGGAAAGCA
>CAZNFZ010000031.1:0-3799 GCA_964572665.1 uncultured Methanosarcinales archaeon | reverse complement strand
AGCAAAAGGAGTATTTTACGTGCCGTTCTTCTACTGGATAATCAGCATCTTCGCGATTTTGATAATACACGAAGGAATGCACGGCGTAATGGCACGCGCCTATGGATTGAAAGTCAAAAACTCAGGACTAGTTATTTTAGGCGCAATAATTCCACTCATCCCCGGCGCATTTGTCGAACCAGACGAAAAGAAATTATTACAGGCATCACGCAAAAAACAACTGGCAGTTTACGCAGCAGGGCCTGTCGCAAACATTTTCACCGGACTCATCCTCATGGCACTGATGTTTACCGTCATTACTCCATTTACTGACACGTTCTACGCCAAAGACGGCGTTGTTATTACAGACATCATGGATGGCAACCCGCCAGCACAACAGGCAGGCATGATTGTTGGAGACAAAATAACCGCGATTAACGGGCAGGCAATCAGGGAAACAGCAGACTTTTCAAACTCACTCAAAGATTCGCTACCAGGTGATACAGTAAATGTCATAACATCGAACTCTGTACGCGACATTGAGCTTGGCGAAAACCCAACAAACAAAAAAGCCTGGCTGGGAGTCTATGTAGACCAGCCATTAAAAGCACCAACCTGGGCAACACACGTTGTTTTATGGCTGAAAGACCTAGTATTCTGGATGTACCTGCTTTCACTCGGAGTTGGATTGTTCAATTTGATTCCTTTAGGACCAGTTGACGGCGGCAGAATGTTCCTAACAGCACTACAAGGCATCATACACGAACGACACGCAAGCACAATCTGGAAATCAGTCAGCTTTGCAATACTAGCAGTATTGGTAACAAACGTTGTTCTTGCATTCGTCTAAAAATATGTCATAACTCTTATAAATCTACAATTCTGTCCTCTTAATATGGGCTTACGCGAGTTAGGACTGGCAGCCATCATTCTTGGAACTGCAGGATGCACGCAACCGCAAGAAACACGCGTAGAAGCACGCACGTTTAACCATTACCTGCGCGGCTTAGCACTAGAAACACTTGCCGAGCAGCAAACGAATGAGAAAGCACGCACAACTTTGTTTGCCGACGCACTACAAGAATTCAAGCTCGCAGAACACGACAAGCCCATTGAAAGCCAACTAAAACAAGCATATTGCCTTTCGCAGCTCGGCGACGTGGTCAAAGCAATTGATATTGCTGACAACGTTGTAAAACAAGAGCCCTCAAACTTCGCATTCTATGTCCGCGGATTAATCAAACAGCACAATGGCTGGCACGCAATGGCCATCCGCGACTTTGACAAAGCGATAGATGCAAAAGACGAGCCCGCGGCCCGCTGGGCAAGATACAGCTCATACATGTCATTCTCATCCACAACAGAACAAATCGTTGTAAGCGGCTTGCTTAAAGCGCTTGACGACATAAACAAATACATTGAATTCAAAAAAGAAGAGCCGGACGGATATCTCGCCAGATATGCCACAATAAGCGTTCTGGCATTCGCTGAACAAGACAAAGAAAAAGTCAAAGAATCATACGACACACTGAAAACTGCGTTCACACTCATTGACAACGGCAAACCAATCTACAGGGCGGACTTTCAGAAAAACCTGAAAATTTTCAGACTAATTTTGGAATCTCTTGAAAAAGAATATTCGGTAAAAAAAGAATATCACTAACGATACTGCATTGTTGACACTTTCTGCATTGTTCCCATATCACAGTACAAGTCCAACTGCTGCCTGCCTGCACGCCCTCCTGGCTTGTTCATAACATCATTGATATTAATCGTCGTGCAGTCATACAAAGAATTCCTGTCATTCCTTACAGCATCATAAAAGCCAACCTGAATGAACAACTCAGAATAATCACGCCAGTCGCCGTGCAAAGTCAAAGAATACTTCCCAGGTGAAACAGGACCGGAACCAATCACAAGACCATTCGGAGCAACTGCAACAATCGAGTTAACAAGCTTCTGATATCTCGTCTGCTTATTTGTATACAAGACATACCCGTCCTTGTCATACAAGCCGCCCGACAACACCATATTGCCTCTTGTCATAAACATACCAGTATTGGAGTCCAATCTTACCAATCCAACAAAAGCAACTCCTGCGATGAGAACCAACATTGCTAAGGCAAATAATTGTTTGTTCATTGTGTACACATCATATCAAACGCTACCTGGCCTGAATATAGAATTTGTGGCGGAACAAGATACTGCGAAACAGGAATGCTATTGCATTTCTGCCCATTAACGTAAAAATCAATATACTGATGCTGTCTCCAACCGCTGGATAATGTTAATTGATAAACACCATTTGTCACAGTGCCAATAGCAACCTGGTCGCCATCAGCAATACCGTTGATGTAACCATTAGCAGGACCATCAACCAGCCTGCCTGCAACAATGACTGAAGTATACTGATAAGAATTATAGTAAACCTGGCCAGTGCCTGTGTCAAGGTTAACGAGACCTACTAACGCTACAACTGCGATGAAAACGAGCAATGCTAAACCAATTTTTTCCATTGTAACCTCTTTTGTGAATCATATACTATTTCTGTTTAAAAAGGTTATGTGTGACTATAAGTCATCCCACTTCGCGTCATATTCATTATCCCATTCCTTGATCAAAACATCTTCGGTAATCAACACAATCTTTTTTGCCTTCTTCATACCTTTTCTAGAATTATTGTTTCTTGATTTTGCTTAAACGTTATATGGAAATGATCGAAGAAACCTGATCTGCCCAATACCAACGGAATATCATTACTTTCGTCCTGTAAAATCATAACCGGCAGGTGCAACGTATACGCTTCATCGCCATTTTTGATAATCAGAACAATCTGTGATTTTCTCGTTTCTACGCTTCCACCTATACCCTCGCTGATAGCCCGTTCTTGTTCCTTTAAATCGAGCAACTTTGCCAATCTTTTTGGCACGACGACATTATCCGAGCCAGAATCAATCAACGCGTCTATTCTCAACACACTTCCATTCTTATCCTGAATGTGCACTGGAACAAGCGGCGCTCTCCAAAGCCTGCCAGCTTCGTACTTATCCATATATTTGAAAACGAGTGTCATAATAACTGAACTCTGCCACTAGGAACTTTTGTCAGTGTTGGGATGGTCTTGCATTTCTTTATTGCATTTTCCAAACGCATCACATCTTTCGCATGTGCGACTACTTTGTCATCACACAGCAAAACCCATTCGCCAAGATACTTTGACAAATCAACTCTTTTTTTCATAACTTTCTCAAAGCAGAACTCCTTAATAAGTTTATCGACGACAAAATGTCGGAAATCCGCATAAGTCAAATACAATTGTACGGATTTCCGAGCACGCTCGGAAATGCAAAGCATTTCCGACGTTGGAAGATTTACGGAATTCTTTGGAATACGTTTGGAAATAGACAACTTTTCCGAAAATAATAAAAAGAAAACAAAGAATAGAACCGTTATGAAAGCACTCCAAAAAGCCAAAGAATTCCAAAAAGACGTGAGAACACAGATAGGCATTTCGTTAGGAGCAGCATTCGCGTTCGTCATTGCTCTATCATGGAACGATTTTATCAAAGAATCAATAACACAACTTCTTGCAACGATAGGCCTTGATGGCAAAGTAATTTACGCACGCCTTGTCGCAGTGTTGCTGATAACTATAATATGTATCATCGGCATCAGCCTGGCATCAAGATTAGGCAAGAAAGATGTATAATCATTAAATAACATCAATACATATTATTGCTAAAGAGAGGTGAACAGTATGAAAACATTACTAGCAGGAATTCTAGCAGCAGCAACTGTTGTTGCACAGCCAACAGGAGAC
>CAZNFZ010000030.1:0-4165 GCA_964572665.1 uncultured Methanosarcinales archaeon | reverse complement strand
AGCCCTGCTTTTCAAGCCTCTTTCGCAGCTGCAGCTCAGCTAATCCGTGGCGAGTTTTGTACGGATATTTGCGCATTGGAATGTACTCAGTAATAACAGTAAGTTCAAACTCAAGAATTGTGCTCTGCCTCACAGTAAAATTAAAAAAAATACTTGCTTAAATACGCTGTGCGCAGGTGTCCAGTGCAAGTGAAATTGATACTATCACCAAGTAGCAATATTTATTAAGAAGCGTACTTGCCGTCAACATATGGACAACTATAAAGAAGAGCAGTTCTGGGAGGAGCAAGACAAACGGCTTTTTCCTCACAAAGAATATGTTGATTTTGGCTCGGCGAGTTTTGGCTTGCCGATGGAGCTTCAGACTGCCGGAATTCAGTTGTTATGCAAAGGGGAGCGTGCGCAGGCGGTCGAAACTCTCAAGGAAGAGAATGAGTATGCCAGAAGGCTTGCGGCTGAACTTTTAAATACATCTCCAGATCACATTTATTTTGACATTAACACTGTAAATGCGATGTCGAATATTCTAAGATATATTGGCCGTTCTGACAAACGTGAGATTCTTACAACGACTGATGAAATAATTGACATCAGCAAGGTGTTAATGAATAGTGCAAAAAAAGTGGCCGCTCTTGGAGTTAATGGCATTGGAAAGGAACTTAGGGGAAGGTTTAACCCACAAACAAAGGCTGTCGCTGTGAGTTATGTTACGCACGCGACGTGCAAAGTTGTGCAGATAAAAGAAATTTCTGATCTCGCTCGAAAGTATGAAGTGCCTTTTATTGTTGATGCCGCGCAAGCATTCGGTCATATTCCTGTTGACGTTAATGAGATTGGCGCGGACTTCATTATTGGCTCCGGCCACAAATGGCTGCGCGGCGCTATCGACGGGTATTCAGGTAGCGCCATTGTGTATTCCAAAAGAAGTCTTGGCGAGCTTTACAAGGATGTTTGGCCTCCTGTGGAAGGCGCCTGGGTTGATGATGAATATGTGGCACCCTATACTGGAAGCAAAGATATTGGAAATATGGACAAGATAGCTCATTTGGGCGCTTGCCTTGCTGAGTACAAGCAGCTTGGCTGGAAAAATGTTCATACAAGAACACAATATTTGGGAGTTATAGCGCGCAGTGAGTTGTCAAAGGTCAAGAACATAACTGTTCTTTCAAGCACTGCGCCTGGCTCGATTCCGATTAAAGCGGAAGATTCCAAGTCGCTATGCGAAAAGCTGGGGGAAAATGGAATACGCACAACCTACAAGCCTGCAGAAAGTCTTGTGAGAGTTTCTATTTCTGCATTTAATACAACAAAAGAAATTCAGCAGTTGAGAGAAACGTTGGAAAAAATTGTCAAACCATAAGGCTTTTAAACGGTTGCCTTGTTCTTCGGGAAGGTGAGTGAAGAATGACAATAAATGAAATACTAGATAGAACTTCCGAATTAACGGAGTTTATATTTGCAGCTCGGGATTGTTTGGACGACCTCGATTACAAGCCTGATGTCCGTCTTGGAGAAGCAATTAAGGTGTTAAACAATTGTTCTGGTCCGACATTGGTAAAGTATGGCGCAATTTTGCGCCAGATGCACGAAATACGCGCTGATTCGACTATGATGAGAATATACGGTCTTTATTCTCAAACGTTTCAGGAACGCATTACATCATTTTGAGAATTTCTTTTTTTGTTGTCGCTTCTTCAGGAGTTTTTTCTCGCCACCGTAAGAATCTCGGGAAGCGCAATGCATAACCAGATGTGTGGTTGGGTGATTTTGTGATTTCTGCGCCTGTTACTTCTAAAACTATTCTGGGGTCAAACCAGGCATCAGGCGTCATTGTTTTTGCTATTTCAAGACGTGCAGGTTTGTGCAGTATTTTCTTGAATTTTTTAAGCAATCCGGCAAGTTCTTTGTCGTTAAATCCGCTGCCAAGTTTGCAAAACGTTTCAAATCTGTCAGTTTTATCGTTATAAACTGCGCAAAGCAATGCACCATACGTTCCTGCTCTTCTTCCTTTGCCAAAGTAAGCTCCAACGACAACTAAATCAAAAGTGTCGCGTAGTCCTTTCACGTAATCTGGCTTCCATTTTATCCAGTGCCAGCCGCGCACGCCTGCCTGATATGGACCGTCTAAATCCTTGATGACAATTCCTTCGCCGCCGTGTTCTACTGTTCGGTTGAACAAATCTTCAATACAATCAGAGTCAGTGCATATTTTTCTGATTGCAAAATTAATTCTGCTGGTTTGTTTGACATATTTTTGCATCAAGGCGTATCTTTTCTTGTATGGCTCGTGAATTACTGATTTTCCATTCACAAATAACAAGTCAAAGCAGAACAATGCAACAGGAATTTTCTTGACATACGCTTCAACGTCATATTTTCGTCGTCGTTGCATCAATATTTGAAATGGCAGCAGATTTCCTTTTGCGTCTACAGGCATGACTTCGCTGTCTATCACGCAATTTTTCGCCTTTACTGATTTCTTAATTGCTTCAACAACATCAGGGAATTGCAAGGATATATTTTCCAAGCGCCGTGAATACAACTTGATTTTATTGCCATTTTTGTGCACTTGTATTCTTTCGCCGTCATATTTCTCTTCTACAACTACTGGATAGCCCATCTTCTTTTGGACTTGGTCGATATTTTTGATGCGCTGGCAGAGCATTGATTGTATTGGCACGCCTAATTTAACGCCGATTTTTTTAATGCCTGGCATTCCCTTATGTGCAAGTGTCCACGCAATAATTCCGACATCCGGGCAGACGTGATATGCTTGTTCTAGTTCTTTGCGTGCTTCTTTGCTGCCCGTATACGCCATTGCAAGTGCGTCAAGCACGGTTTTGTCGCCAACACCTAAACGTAAATCTCCAATGACAATTCGGGCAAGATAGCGTGCTTCCAATGGGCTTGCTTGTGACAATAATCGTGACAAAAATGTTATTTTCTTGTCTTGGCTTCCTGCACCGCCTGCTTCTGCTATTTCGTGCAGTGTTTCAAAAACAGTTTTTACGGTCAGCGTTCCCCTGCCAGAATACATTTCTGCGACTTTGCCAATATCTCCAATCTTTTTAGCTTGCTGGAGAACGCGTTCTTCTTTTTCTTTGCCGGCATGCGCGATGCTCTTAATGACCATCTTGCCAGCCATGCCTAAATTAATGTCGGCAAACTGTGATGCAATCTGCCCAAGAGTCAAGTACGCAGCGTGTTCCAATTCATTTTTCGGTGTTGCTTTGAAGAAACTGCTTAGAATGTCCCGCATAATGTTGTATGAGCTTGTTTTTTCAAGTTGTTCATACAGTCGTGCGAGTTCTATAAACTTCATATTTTTGTGAACTTCCGTTCGTGATGGAAATTCTTGAGGTGTCCGAGTTTTCTTTTTATTTTGACAACAGCGTAATCAAAAGAAAACGTGATATCTGCGTCAAGAATTGTTCCTCGCTTGAATGGTGCTTTGCCGAGCCAGTTTATTTCGTAATACTTGCCAGCTATTGGTTTTTTTGTAATGAGCATATAATCGTGTCCGTCTTTTTTCTTCCACAAACTATCATTTTCAATGTCAACGATGACAGGCACTGAATATGTTCTCTGTTTTGAATATGCCAGGTGGAATTTCGCAGAGAATTTGTTGATTGCTTCAGTGTATTTTTTGTTTAATGCTGCAGAGTATTTGCAGCGCGGGCTGCACGGAGTGTGGCTGATAAATGGGAAGTTTCTGTCAGAGTCTTGTAATCGTTTGTAATATTCGTAGTAAGTGTATCTCTTCGGCAGAACTTCAGGGTTATGTTCTTCAATGAATTTCTTGACGCAGCAGCGCGGATAGCCGTAAATGCTGCCTGCCAGTAAATCCGCTGCAACGTGGTTGCGCTGTTTTACTAATGAAACATATTTTGTAAATATTTGTTGTTCTTTCTTGTTTTTGAACAAATCATACCCAAACCATATGCCTTTCAGTTTCCAGACCGCTGCATTTCCTCTTATTGCTGCTATTTCTTCAAATCCTTTGGCCCTGCTGACGCTAAAAGGTATTTTGTTAAGCTTCAGCAATTGTTCAAATTTATGTTTATCACCAAGATTTTTATCAATGCGCAAATGTATGTATGTATTCGGCTTGGCGTCTGAAACAAAGAGTATCGCTTTAAGTTTAGAAGTATTGTCAAATGCTTTT
>CAZNFZ010000029.1:0-2117 GCA_964572665.1 uncultured Methanosarcinales archaeon | reverse complement strand
GCCGGCTTTGATGTTTCCTATTTCGGCAATAAATGCGTTTGCTCGGCTGTTGTTCTTGATTTTAAGACTATGGAAGTTGTTGAAAAGAAATTTTTGGTTACAAAAGCACCGATGAACTATGTGCCGGGCTTTTTGGCATTCAGGGAAGGCCCGCCGATTTGCCAGACGTATTTTGATTTGGAATGTGAGCCTGACGTAATTATGGTGGACGGCCACGGCATCGCGCATCCATTGAATGCAGGCCTTGCTTCTTTTGTTGGAGCTGAGCTCAGCAAGCCGGTTATTGGCGTTGCGAAGAACTTGCTGGTCGGTGAGGAAAAGGACGGCCAGATTTTCTATGAAGGCCAATTGGTCGGAAAAACTGTAAAGACAAAAGAGCACGCGAATCCTTTGTTTGTTTCACCAGGAAATCTTATCAGCATTGAAACTGCCGCTGAAATTGTCAAGCGCTGTGTTGTTCCGCCGCACAAGATGCCCGAACCCATTCACGCTGCCCATAGATTTGCAGACAAGATTGCTGAGAAGCACAAGAATGAACCATTGAAAGAAAGTTTAGTAGAAGAAAAAATAATTGAATAAAAAAATTAATCTGCTGATTCGTCAGTTGCTGAAGCAACTGCCTTCATCTGCTTGCTTCTGTAGATTGAAGCAAATGATGGCGTGATTACGAGGAAGTCGTCTCCGAATCCTGCAATCTCGCCTTCGATGGCGTCAGTTGTTTTCTTCAGCTTGTTGATTGCGCGCTTCAATTCAACCAGGTCTTTGTCCTTTAATGGACGGATGTTCACCAACGCTATGGTGTATCCTTCTCGTAAAGAATCAAGCACTGGCTTGACGTCATCAAAGTCATCAAGCATGAATGGTCTGACGAGAATTTTTGATTTTGACATCTCCCCATCATTTTCCAATTCAACGTAACCCGTTTCCTGCTCCAGCTCCTCGTATTTTGGACCGGATAATTTCTCCTTCATTTTTGAAAAAAAGCCCATGGTTTACAACACCTCATCACACAATTTTGTTTTTACTCTGTAATGGCTATTAGTCCAGCTGATATTTAAAGGTTTTGATAGTGGAGAATACACAGTAACCTTTATAAACCCCTCATTATCCCCTGTGGTTATGTCAAAGCGTAAAGGTGGTTCGCGGGCGGGTACGCGACAGTTGTTCCGCAAGCATCCGCGTACAAAGGGCAAAATTTCATTGACTAAGTTTTTTATGCCGTACAAGGTAGGTGACAGAGCGTGTTTGTCAGCAGAGCCGGCAATGCAGGATAACTTGTATCACCAGCGATTTCACGGCAAGTCAGGTTTTATTATTGGCAAACGCGGCGACTGCTATGAGCTTGAAATTCAGGACGGCGGCAAAACAAAAATGGTAATAGTGCACCCTGTGCACATGAAGAAACTCTAAAATGGCACAAAAAATCTTGAATACAACTCCGATTAACTCAACTGAGTTATTTGCTGAAATGAAGCGCATCAAGGACAGAGACAAAGAGCTCGGTTTCAGAGCGCAGAAGACACTTGACTATCTTGAAAGCATGAACATCATGGATGCAAAGAAAGGAAAAGAATTATTTGACAAGTTGATGAAGCTTGACGTTCCGCGTTTAAGAGAAATGCATTTCGACAAGATTGTTGACTTGATGCCTTCAAACCAGAAGGATGTTAAGACAATCCTGCAGGGCTATAACGTGACCGTTTCAGCAGAAGCCTGCAAGAAGATTGCAGATGCTGTTGCCGAATACGTATAATTCTTGTAAATTTTTTTTATCGTAATATTTTAATCTTAAGCCTGTTAACGTCGACTTCAGGAAACTGGCGGAATTAGGAGCTTCTTATCCTTTTGATTCCTTCAAGGAATATGGGTAATCCAAAACCTATTTATACACGGGCATTATTGCTTTATTTAACATTCAAATGTTAGAAGATAGTAAACACGGATATGGAAGAAGCACATCAAGAACAGTCACCCGAGCACAGAGAGCATCACGTTCGGGAGGAATCAGTAATTGTGTTAGATTTCCTTTCAAACGGCTATCCATTTGATCCTAGACCTTCTCATAAGAAAACGCCTATTGTGCAAGCTATTGGCAAAGAACACTTTGTATTGTTAGA
>CAZNFZ010000028.1:0-8946 GCA_964572665.1 uncultured Methanosarcinales archaeon | reverse complement strand
TGTTGAAGAGAACACGGCGGAATTGCAAAAACAAGTTGTTACAGGCAAGTACGATTTAGGCATTGCATATGACGCTGACTGCGACAGAGTATTCTTTATAGATGAGAAAGGAAGACGCGTACAGTCAGATTATGCATTCATCCTGTTTGCACAGCACCTCTGCAAGAAAGGAGACAAGGCGATTTTTGCTGCAAACATGAGCAGAACTGTCAGGGATGCCATGAAAGAATCAGGCATCAAGGCATACCCGAACATGGTTGGGCACACTGAAATTCCATTGCGCATGAAAAAAGAGAATGCCATCTTTGGTGGAGAGTTGAGCGGACATTGGTACTTCAAAAAATTCAACTATGTTGATTCAGGAGACGTTGCTGCGCTCGTTATGCTGGACTTATTGTCAAAATCAGGCAAGAAGATGAGCCAGCTTGTCAAGCCCCTTGAGAAGCATGCCATTTCAGGAGAGATAAACTACAAAGTGCCTGACAAACTGGCAGCTATGAAGAAAGTGGAAGAAGCGTTCAAGCAGTACAAAAAAGAAGCTATTGACGGCATATCATTCTTCGGAGAAGACTTCTGGTTCAATTTAAGATTGAGCAAGACAGAGAATGTAGTCAGGCTAAATGCTGATGCAGACACGAAAAAAAAGCTTGACCAAGTCATACAATGGGTTTCCAAAATACTGCAAGGGTAAAGATTTATATTGCCATATGACGGAATCTTATTGAAAAGATGGTAGAAGCAACACTCTTAACACTGCAGAAGCTCAGCCAGGATGAAAAGAACGTTCTAAAGACATTTGAAAAAAGAATCCACGCGCTCTTTCCATTTAAACTGCAAGTCAGCGAGCTAATAAGAGCGCTTGACGTGCACAAACAGGAGCTGGCCAACAGGGAACGGGCGCTTTCAATTCTTGACACAATACAAGCGCAACTCAGGCAGATGTTTGCAAACCTTGATTTCACTTCTGTCAGCGCTGAGAAAGAAATTCTTGACAATTTCGCCCATGATAAAAAACTCGAGTTCGAAGACTTGCTACGAGACCAGGCAGCAGGGGGAGAATTCGGAGGAAGAGCGAACAAAAAAATCACACAGATACTCCGCGATAAGGAAGAAGAGCTCAAAGCGCTCAAGAAAATAGATACTGCTCTTGAACACTTCAAAGAAGCAATTGTGCTATTCCAGGGAATGATAAAACACGAAAGGCAGGTTGCGAAAGAAGCTGAACAGCTCATTGATGAAACAAGAAACGTGCAAACTCCGCTTGACATCGACCACGCAATGCACGAATGGAGACAGATGGCTGAAACAATTGAAAAAACCATCCTCCAAGAAAAAAAAGAAGTATTTGACAGGCTGCAGCCATTGCTTCAGGAAAAAACCTGGGCGGAACAACTTGTTGAAAAGTATGAACAGCCGCGCAGGAAATGGCTCATCTTCACGCAAAAAATAACAAAAGAAGATGTACAGAAAGATTTGTCAACTATCGCGAGCCACGCAGAGCTTGACCATTACAAGACATTATTGATGAAGCACGCAAACCTGCTATCTAAAGACGCTTACGAGTATCTAATCGAAGAGTCAAAAAAACAAAGAATCGAAATGACTTTAAACACTCATTTAGCGATGTATGACAAGCTAACAGGGCTGCTCAACAGACACACATTTGAACCACTCGCTAGACAATTTGTTGAGCTCGCGCAACGCCAGCAAAAACCGCTGTCACTAATTCTGCTAGACATTGATGATTTCGGCCAGTTCAATAAGAAATACGGCACTCAAATGGGAGATAAAGTATTGGCTACAGTCGCTTCAATCGTCAGAAAACACATAAGAAGAAGCGACTCTGCCTGCAGATGGGGCGGAGAAGAATGGTTCATTATCGCGCCGGATACGGGATTTGACGGAAGCTCAATGCTGGCTGAAACCCTCAGGAAATCGATTGAACAGGAAAGCGTCGGAGTGGCGCCTGAGCCCATTACCGCGAGCTTTGGAGTTGCCATCCTGCCACAAGACGGAGTACTTTTGGAGGAGCTTATGAAAGTGGCAGATGACAGAATGAGAAGCTCAAAAGCGCACGGCAAGAACAGGATAACAACTCTCAAAATACAGCCAAAAGCCGAAAGTGTCATCACTAGACAATAGTGATATTCCGATATATTTAAATACCCTTAATATATACATCACCTATATGGGCAGAATATGCTGGGGAGTGGAAGGAGCTCACGAAGAGCTTGAAAGCATGACTAGCACAGAAGAAAAAGTCATTCTAAGTGTTGTTGAACTGCCCGACAAAGAAGACCGATTTTTCTATGAAATAAAAATGCAGCCAAATGTAACCGTTGTGGAGCTTGGAAGCGGCGTGAAAAACTGCAGTTTAGTCACAGCACTTTCCGCATTCCCAGACGAATATCAGCTGAGAAGGAGAATATCAAACATACTTAACACTCCAAATTCAACATACCAAAGATTCGGAGAAAAAATACTGGCAGGCCTTGGACTTGACGAATTTACCAAACCCCTTGAGGAAAAACACCTCTCTCCACGCGATGAACTGCAACTAGTGCATTCAATATTGGAATGCGCTTACACCATTGGATTTAAAAAAGTCCCTTTCATCGGCAGAACAGAGACAAACCAAAATAATCTCAGACAGGCGATGAAAGAACTAACAGACCGGCTTAAAACCAGCCCAGCCACGGCCTATCACCATTAAGCAACATTTATAAACCATTTCTGAATTTGTCGACGTAATGGCTCCTAGAAAGAAGAAAGAAGCAAAAACAGAAGAATCCTCGGCAAAAGAACACATTCAGCCGGAGATTAACGTTGGAATGATTGGGCACGTTGACCACGGCAAAACAACATTAGTGCAGACATTGTCCGGCAAGTGGACAGACACACATTCTGAAGAAATCAAAAGAGGAATCACGATCAGACTAGGCTACGCAGATGTTGCGTTCTACAAA
Organism: uncultured Methanosarcinales archaeon; assembly: GCA_964572665.1. Lineage (GTDB taxonomy): Archaea > Nanobdellota > Nanobdellia > Woesearchaeales > ARS49 > CABMGU01. The sequence continues at coordinate 5,980 of CAZNFZ010000028.1, read as the reverse complement.
TGCAAGAAATGCGACGGCTCAGATGCATATGGAGTTACGCCAAAATGCCCCAAATGCAATGGCGAAACAGAATTTTTGAGAAAAATTTCACTTGTTGACGCTCCAGGACACGAAAGCTTAATGGCAACAATGCTCTGCGGTGCAAATATCATGGACGGAGCATTACTGCTAGTATCAGCAGCAGAAACATGCCCGCAGCCGCAAACAAGAGAACATTTGCAGGCATTAGAAATTATCGGCATTGACAACTTAATCGTTGTACAAAACAAAATAGACCTGGTCACCCCAGAACAGGCAAAAAAGAATTTTGATGAAATCAAAGCATTCCTGAAAGGAACAAAATTCGAACAAGTGCCAATCATTCCCATGAGCGCAATCCACTCAATCAACTTAGATGCACTCATTCAGACAATACAGGAGCTTTTCAAAACGCCGAAAAGAGACCTTTCTGCAGACCCAATCATGTTTGTTGCAAGAAGCTTTGACATCAACAAGCCAGGCTCAGCTCCAGACAAAATGGTCGGGGGAGTATTAGGAGGCGCGCTGAAGCAAGGTAAACTTATCGAAGGAGCAGAAATTGAAATACTACCCGGCTATGAAGTTCAAGAAAAAAACCAGAAAATCTGGAAGCCATTAAAGACAAAAATTGTTTCACTGATGTCAGGCGGCGAACACACCAAAGAAGTTATTCCTGGAGGTTCAATCGCAGTAATGACCACCCTTGATCCAAGCGTTGTCAAGAGCGACAAGCTTGTAGGCAATTTAGTTGTACTTGAAGGACAAGCGCCAAAAGTATGGTACGAATTCCAATTAGAAACACATCTTCTTGAAAGAGTTGTAGGTGCAAAAGACAAGCTAGTTGTTGAACCAGTCAAACTGGGAGAAATGCTGATGCTTAACGTAAACGCAGCAGCAACTGTTGGTGTTGTCAAGGAACTGGGAAAGAACGTGATTAAGTGCGTCTTAAGAAAACCAGTCTGCGCGGACAAAGGAGCAAGAGTTACTATGTCGCGCAACCTTGGACAGCGATGGCGCCTTATTGGATATGGAACAATCAAAGCGTAAGTTTGCCGTTCTTCCAATCACGATAAAGCATCATAATAACAGATGCTTCATGCAAGAAATCAAATTCACCCGTAATGACGCGCTGGTGAAGTTCTTCAATTGTGAATGACTTGACTTCTTCTATGACCTCTCCATCAGGATTCGGCTTCTTTTTCTCTTTGAGATCATAAGCGAGGAAATACGTTATAGGAATGACAAATGAATGCCTGTCTTCAAGGTAAAAATATTTTTTAAGCGTTCCAGCGGCAAAACCCGCCTCTTCCATCAATTCTTCCTGCGCCGTTTGTTCTTCACTCAAGCCGGGCTTGTCCATAAAACCAGAAACAAACTTCCACCTTGACTTGCCCTCAATCTCACGGTTTTCCTTGATGAGCAAGATTTTGCCGTCATTTGTAAAAGGAATCACCTGAACTGATGGCAGAAGATAAGCTCTCTCATAAAGGAACTTGCCTTTCTGCTCCTCTTTCATCGTGATGTACTTGCCAGAATAGACTGTTTTCTCTGCCATACAAAGAAGGCGAAAGGAGTACTATAAAAAATTTGGCTTCGCAACCATATCCGAGGGGCTTCTACCGCCAGCCCCTCTCAACCCCGCGGGCTATCCGCCGAAAAGACCTGCAAGCCACGCGAAGAATCTTGCAAATATGTTCGGCATTGGAGCTGGAGTCTGAACAACAGGAGGCATTGGAGAACAGCCGCAATTAATGCAATTGTAACCAGGACCACAATCAACAGCAGCCTCACATTGCTCGCCACGATCTAACAAGTTATTGCCACATATTGCTGGCGGAATCGGCTTGCACTTGCAGCCATCACAGAAAGATCCTGACATACAATCAGCAATAGCTTCACAATCCTCGCCAGCGTCCAGCAATCTATTACCGCACACTGCTGGAGGCTTGAACTCACAAGTCATGCAGTCAGCAGCACATATTCCCGGACGCCTGAACTGGTCAGCACACGGACTGCCTGAAGGATCACAATATTCTGGCTTTGTAATTAATGCATCACCGCACTTTGGCGGACCAGCAGGAACTTGCGGCTGCGGCTTCTTCAGAGCAGGATTGAAAGTAATGTAAACATTGCCAGTTGCACCGCCCTTAACTGCAGATGAATACGAACCAGGAACTGTCAACTTCAAATCATCAGCATTATTATCATCATCCCACGTGAACAAAATTCCCCACTTAGTCAATCCCTGCTCAACGCCAGCCGTTTCACTCTCGAGCTTGAAAGTATAACCAGGAACTGTCGTCTGAGGAGATGGAATTTCAAAGCCTGCATGACTGCCAAACGTCAGAATAATGTTCGTCGTTTCATCGCCCATCGGGTCATCGAAAAGACGCGAAGGAGTAATCACTTTAACTGTAAATCCTGGTCCAAAGTCAATCCTGCTTCCGCCCGGCAAAACAAACACTGCCTCATTGCCAGCAATAGCGCCGTTGTTCGTCTGGTCCATAGCCAGCGAGTTTCCTGCACCAATTACAAACTTATACGTTCCTTCTCCAACCAATAAGCTGCCTTCCATTGTACCTGCATCATAAGTCGCATCACGCGAAGAGCCAGCGAGGTCCTTGAACATAACACGATGATTTGTAGTATCAATGCTGTCGTACTGCAAGACATTAGAAACGCCATTAACGTCAGCCTTACTGCTCACCAAGAAATAATCCTGAAGATTAATGTTTGGCGCACCAGGAGCTGCTGCTTCTACAAACACAAAGTTGCGACCCTTGTTGCCGTACATGCCGGGCAATTGTGAAACTGGAATCTTGTAAACCTGACCTCTCAAATTTGCGGCGCTCATCTGAACTTCATCCCCGCCAACTGTTTTCATGCGAACTTCATTTCCTGAAATGCCTTTCGTAGATGAGCCTACTGCGGCAGCGCCGAGACCTTTATAGCAAATGTCAAAGTTTGGAACAAGCAATGCAGTCGGATCCTGCAAATACTGCCTCAAACAATGCAATGGAAGCGTTTGAACATCTCCACCCTGCACGGCATCGGCTAATGGGATATATTGGATTGAGTAAATTGTCGGCTTGCCAGCAGACATTGTTGCTTTGATTTTAACCAATGAACTTATGCTCTTGCCGTTAATCTTTGCACCATTGGACTGATAATTGTTATCAGCTGAATTTCCATCATACAAATCAATGCTGCCAAAGCCGCCGAATAATCTCAACTCAACAGCAGTTGAGCCAGTGTTAAATTCAGCATTTACGATAGTGAAAGTCTCTCCCAAAATCTCGATGTCCTCATCAACAATGTCTTCCATCTCATTGCCGTCAAGAGAACTTCTCAAGCCAGAGCCAAAGTCAATTTGGTACTTGAACATGCCTTCGCCGCTGTCAAACTGCAAGAAATCACTAACTCTATTCTGCTCATCACTGCCAAAAATAACGTGACCGCCGGCAAACAGGCCCGACTCTGAAAACATTAATGACTGCGTGAAATCAGTAGAGACGTCTTTTCCGTAGACCTTACCACTCGCAAGCGCTTCAAGCTGAGCTTCACTCACCGCAGTAAGTTCATTGGAAATGTATTCGCCAATGTCCAAGTTAATAATTATGGTATCACTGTACTGCGAAGATGGAGGAGGAAGATAAGAAATTGCAAAAATAACTGTTTCTGGATAGAGCTGAACAGAAAGCATCAGAATAGTAATGCCAACAATAGCGACAATGGCAAGAATGCTTACTGGAACATGCTTCACTCACATCACCTTTTTTTACGACGTAAAAAAGACCAGCTGAACAGTGTTCAGCGCTGCCTTTTATGTTAGTGTGGAAATATGTATACTATTTAAATGTATCTGCAACTATGAAAGATAGAAAAAAATGGAAAGAACAACAGTTACCCTTCGTCTTCCCAGTCCTGGTCTTTGAACTCTTCTTCAGCCATGTCTTATTTCATGCCGCTAGCTTTCTTAATCCAGTCTCTTGCAATTTGCTTTGCAAGCTCTTTGTCCTTGATGTGCGTCTTACCAAGTATATTGCTGCGTATTACGTCAATCATCTTCACTCTCTTTTGCGGTGTAATAACCAATCCAATCACCCCCTCGTGATGTAAGATTTTATGTCAAAGAAGTATTTAAAACTTATGTATGACTAACATTTACTAACGCAAGTGTTGAACAAGATATCACAGCCGGCCATGAAAGAATTGAAGCAAATTGTCCTACTCTTTGAATATTCAAGACGGCAATACGCATCATCGCCTACTGTGAGACAATTCTTCATTTCAGTGCGCGCCGAGTCAACGCAATTTGAGAATGGAGGCTGGCTTTTGCTCCTGCAGGTTTGCAGAATGCCATTACATTGTGTTCTGCATTCTTTGTTCTGAACAAGCTGAGTTGGTGTTAATAATGGCAGGTGCGTTGGCTGCGGACTTGTAGGAATAATAACTACTGGCACTTCACTTTGCACGCGCTGAATAGGCTGCGGGTATTGAGGATACACTGCCTGCCCACGCGGTTCACACGCACTTATAGCTATGAGAAGTATAAAGAGACTGATAGCAATGTAACCTCTTTTCACGCTTTGAAGTATATGAATTCAGAATAAAAACGTTTGGATAAAAAAAGAAAAAAAGAATAATGAAATTATTTAGCCTTTCCGAGAATACGGAAGACTTTTGTGCCACAAGTGCCACAGAGACCTTTCATAGCACGCATACCGTTCTTCATGGTAACTTCTTTTGCGTCTTTAATTGGCACTTGCTTCTTGCACTTCATGCAACGTCCTTCAACCATTAAAATCCCTCCTTGAGTTTTATATAGTACCAAAGTAGAGATTCCAATATAAACCTTTGGTTTTCGACTAGAAATAAAGGATTACAAGTCTACAAAAATACGATGCTTCTCAGTGCCTGACAGTTCAGCTATAATACGTTTCATTATAGCTTTTCCAGGGTCTGGCATAAGTTTGACACGCGCTTTCAAGTCTTTGAAGCTTTCGAAAGGCTTTTCGTCCCTTTTCTCGATTATTTCCCACATATGCTTCTTGCCTAATCCAGGAAGAAGCTCCAATTGGTGCATACGGGTCGTTAAAGGCTGCGATTTGTTAAAGAACTCAACAAAACGCTTTTCGTTCTTGTGAATTACGTCTTTTATGACAAAATCCAGCTCACTTTTGGCTGTTGCAGTAAGTTTTTCAATAGGCAACTTGCCAATAATGTGATGAATCTGGTCTCTTTTGCCTTCACCAATGTAAACTTCTTGGAGCGGCTGCAAAAAGACATCTTTCTTAGGAACAAGCTCTAACAATACAAAGTGTTCTTTGCCAATAGCTTGCACAATAGGCGTTTTCTTATGAGAAGGTCTAGGATCAAATGGATAGCCGTTTGAAAGGAAATCTAACACAATTACTGATTCCTCCCGAACGTGATGCTCTCTGTGTTCGGGTGACTGTTCGTGATGTGCTTCTTCCATATCCGTGTTTACTATCTTCTAACATTTGAATGTTAAATAAAGCAATAATGCCCGTGTATAAATAGGTTTTGGATTACCCATATTCCTTGAAGGGATAAGAAACGCATAATTCCGCCAGTTTCCTGAAGTCGGCGTTAATAGGCTTAGATAATTACAATAAAAAATTTACAAGAATTACACGTATTCGGCAACAGCATCTGCAATCTTCTTGCAGGCTTCTGCTGAAACGGTCACGTTATAGCCCTGCAGGATTGTCTTAACATCCTTCTGGTTTGAAGGCATCAAATCAACAATCTTGTCGAAATGCATTTCTCTTAAACGCGGAACTTCAAGCTTCATCAATTTGTCAAATAATTCTTTTCCTTTCTTTGCATCCATGATGTTCATGCTTTCAAGATAGTCAAGTGTCTTCTGCGCTCTGAAACCGAGCTCTTTGTCTCTGTCCTTGATGCGCTTCATTTCAGCAAATAACTCAGTTGAGTT
>CAZNFZ010000027.1:0-3184 GCA_964572665.1 uncultured Methanosarcinales archaeon | reverse complement strand
ACTAATGCAAACAATTTCTCTACTTCTGCCCAGTTGATGTTTTTGAACACTGCTTCCACGTAATCCGCTCTTTTCAAATTGTAATCTATCATAAAGGCGTGTTCGAAGACGTCAATTATCAAAATTGGAGCACAAGTTGCTAAATGTCCAACATCGTGTTCGTTTATCCAGCAGTTGAACATTCTGCCTGTTGAAATGTCGTAATATAATGCTCCCCAGCCAATGCCGCGCATTGTGCAGATTGCTTTCATTTCTTTTTCCCAGTTCTCAACCGAGCCAAATTCGCGAATCAATGCTTTCTTGAGATTTCCATCTGCAAGCGCTTTTGGTTCTTTTGAAAGGCAGCGGAAAAATAGTTCGTGCAGCCTCATTCCATTGAACTCCCAGCCAAAGCGTCTTTTTAATTCCGCAAATTCTGGTGTTGCTACGTTTCCTGCTTTTACCATGGAAGAAATCGTGTCAGATAACTTATTCGTATTAGTTACGTATCCTTGGTAGAGCGTAAAGTGGTTTTTCATTAATTGGTCTGAAAGACCGTTGATTCCTATTAGATGGTCGTAATTTTTGGCTTCAAATGGCATATTTTCACCCCATTATGCAGGTTAATGCTGGCTTTTTATACTTTGCGGGTAAATATTAAATATTGAGTCTTCGCCGATGCGTAAATGGCCGAAATAATAGGCAATTCGATAGATGTTAGGATTGAAAGGCTTGTTGATGAATCGCACAGGATTGTTGTTGACAGCAATTTGGCGCCGCAGGCAGCCGAGTATTTGAAAAAAGCGAACTTGGGCTCGCGATACGTAATAATTATGGATTCTAATGCAGAAGAGTATGCCTTTGCGTTGTATGCCGCATTGAAAGATGCGGGCATTGGAGCGAAAGTTATGCCAATCACGGCAGGTGAGCAGAACAAAACAATTGATACGTACAAGAAAATTTGTAATGCTCTTGCCAAAAATAAATATGGAAGGGATTCTGTTCTCATAGGCGTTGGCGGCGGGGTTGTGACTGACCTTACAGGACTTGTAGGTTCCACTTATGCGAGAGAGGTTCCGTTTGTTTTCTATGCGACAACTTTGCTTGCCCAGGTCGATGCTGCCATTGGAGGAAAAAATGGGGTTGATTTGGATGAAGGCAAGAACATGGTCGGAAGGATTCAGCAGCCCAAGGCAGTGTTTTGCGACTTGGATGCGATTAGGAATGATGGTTTTCCTGGCAGGGAATTCAGTAATGGGCTGGCTGAAGTTGTGAAGTATGGGATTATTGATGATGAGCCTCTTTTCAGGTATTTGCAGCAGAATGCTGATGCGATTATGGCAAGGGACCTGAAAGCGCTGATGCACATTGTCAAGCAAAGCTGCAGGATCAAGATGACTGTTGTCGAGCAGGATCCTAACGAGAAAGGTTTGAGGCGTAAGCTCAATTACGGCCACACTTTAGGCCATCCGCTTGAGAAGCTTGCTGGTTATGACAGCTCGGAAATGCCGCATGGCTTTGCTGTCTCAATCGGCATGAATGCTGCAGCAAGAATTGCGATAGAAATGGGTCATTTTTCAGGCAGCGAACTGTTAGAGCAGGTGCAATTGGAAGAAAAATTCGGCCTGCCGATACGAATTCCTGAAAAATACAGGAATGAGGACATTATTAGTGTCACGCCTATCGACAAAAAGTCTTTGAATGGCCGTCCACGATACACGCTTCCGGAAAAGATAGGCAGGATGGTCCCCTTTGGTGGCGCATACGTAACTGAAGTCGACAAGGAAACTGTTGAAAAAGCTCTCAACGAAACGCGCTAGTAAATCTCTATCGCTACTGTCTCTCCTTTTGTCGCGCAGAGCATGACTGATTGTCCTCTTTCAAGGTTTTTGGCAGTGTGGTTTGTTTCTGCATTCAAATCTATTCTGTCTCCTGGTTTCAAGACATAGCTTCTGCCTTCTGCACAAAACTCTACACTGCCTTTTACTAGAATGCGTGTTTCATCTGAAGTATGCGCGTGCACGTTCATGAACTCGTTTTTGTCCATGACTTCAATTGTTGGTTTCATTCCTTCTTTTATCATTTGTGCGCGCAGTTCTTCTTCTGTTGGCACGCGCGGCTTGTTCCAGGTTAACACTCTTACGCTCATAACAGGAAGAAATAGCGTTCAAGATATAAAATTTTCTAAAGAGAATTTTGAATATCCCTCAAAAATAGTCAAAATTCTCTAAGAGGACTTTGACAAAAACGTGGTTATTCAAAGTCCTCTACAAAAAATCGCGTGCCATCTTGTCTGCTTCTATCTGCAATTCAAGCATTGAATAGACCAGAATGCCGCCTGCTTTGATTCCGCGGATTGCTCCCATGCCGTGTTTTCCTACTTCTCTCGACTTAGTAAGCGTGTGTAAATAGCCATGGATTGGCGGATTGTCTTCTTTAAGACGTTCAAATGTTTGCATGATGTAATCATCTAGCTGATCTAAACTGTGTTCAAAAACTTCAGCGGTTGGTTTTTGTATGCGCGGCAGAATAAGTTTGCTTTCTTGCAGGGCAAGGTATATCATGCGGTGCGTTTGCAGGCCCGCAAACATGTGCATTTTTCCGCAGTAGTCGTTGAATTCATCTATGAAAAAGTTGGCTGTTTGGTCTAATCCGCGGGCAATAACGGGATTGTATTGCGCTAATTGGATGAACTGTTCATCGATATAACGAGAATGGTGCTGGCCAGCAGAGATTTTATCATACACGCTATCGCTCGGCCAGGGTAGTAATCCGCGTCTTTCACTCATAAGAAAATTAGAAAAGAACTGGTATTTATACCTTTACTACAGGAACTTCTTCAGCGCCGGCTTTGGCTTCGAATAATGTTTTCTTCTCAAAGCCGAACATTCCAGCAATTATGCTGGTTGGTATTCTTCTGACAGCATAATTATAGTCCGTAGCTGCTTCGTTATATCGTGTTCTTGCTACAGCTACTCTGTTTTCCGTTCCTGACAATTCATCCATTAATGCTAAGTATGTTTGTGAAGCTTTCAAGTCGGGATAGTTTTCTGCAACAGCAATAAGTCGTGATAATGCTCCTTCGAATTGTCCTGCTGCTGCAACTGCTGCATTAGTATCTCTTGCTGAAACCGCACCTTGCCATCTGCTGCGTGCTTCAGTTACTCCAGTAATTACTCTTTCTTCAAATCCAGCGTAGCCTTTG